>JBFGHF010000017.1:0-15199 GCA_041578355.1 Acidobacteriota bacterium | reverse complement strand
GGTCTATGGGTCCATGGGTCTATGGGTCTGCCGCCGTTAGGACGGAGTGTGCGAAACTGATGGGAGTCGCTGTCCGGACCATGAGAAAACACCGATTCTTTCTGATCGTCTGCGCCCTCTCCCCTCTCGCTTTGACTTCCTGGCAAGGCCGGAAGGCGGCCTCGCCCGATCCCGAACAGCTCGCCCTGCAGTACCTCTCCCGCGAAGTCCCCCTCTGGTATGAAGAAAATGGCTGCTACTCCTGCCACAACAACGGCGACGGCGCCCGAGTGCTCTACATCGCTCACCGCCTAGGCCACGATGTCCCTCCCCAAGCCCTCAAGAACACGACCGATTGGCTGCTTCGCCCCCGGGACTGGGACGAGAACCGCGGCGACCCGGGATTCAGCGACAAACGGCTGGCGCGCGTCCAGTTCGCGGCGGCCCTGACCGAGGCCCGGCGGGCGGGATTCGTGGAAGAAGCCGAGGCGCTGGACGAGGCCGCCAGGACGCTGCTTTCCCATCAGAGCCAGGACGGGTCCTGGCCGATCGACATGGGAGAGCAGGTAGGCTCTCCCGTCACATACGGGATCCCTCTTGCCACCCGGTTTTCCATGGAGGCCCTTCGGGCGGGAGGAGCTGCTTTCGAAGCACCGGTGTCCCGGGCGGCGGATTGGCTCCTGAATCTCGAGCCCAAGTCGATCGTCGATGCGGCCGCCGTCTCCCTGGCGCTGAGCGGGCAGGACCGCCCCGAGTGGAGGGAAAAGAGGGCATCCTGTTACGAGCTGATTCTCGAGAGCCAGAAGAGGGACGGAGGGTGGGGACCCTTTCGCCATTCGCCCGCCGAGGTCTTCGATACTTCGCTGGCGATCCTGGCGCTGCTCACCTACCCTGCCGACGCCAGGACCCGCCAAGCGGTCCTGCGGGGCCGGGACTATCTCCGCCAAACCCAGCTCGAAAGCGGCGCCTGGGCGGAAACCACCCGCCCACCCGGCGGCGAAAGCTACGCCCAGCACATCAGCACCACAGCCTGGGCCGCGCAAGCGCTCTTGGAAGTGCGAAGTGCGAAATTCGAAGTTCGAAACTAGCTACGTGGCCCGGACGTGGCGCGGCCTTCCAGGCTGCGCTCCGGCCCCAAGCTAGGTGGCCCGGACGTGGCGCGGCCTTCCAGGCTGCGCTCCGGCCCCAAGCTACGTGGCCCGGCCTTCCAGGCTGTTGTGCGCCACAAGAGCACAGGCAGGATGCCTGCGCCACGCTAGGGGGCTACCACGAAGGGCACCGTTACGTCCCCTTCCAGCAGCCTCTCCTGGATCGGATCGAAGACATCGACTTCGAAGGGCCGCCCGATCCGGTTGCCGGCCAGGTCCTCCAGCCAGCTGCCGAATCGCAGCAAGTAGCTGCCCGCCTCCCAGGGACGCTCCGGGACAAAGCGCCAGCCGATCTCGCCAGCCATCACTTCCCCTTTACCGCGGATCGGGCGGCGGTCTCCGCTGATGACTTCGAGAAGGCGTGAAATCAAGGCGTGATCCAGGGGCTCGCCAAAACGGGCTTCGAGGGCATCCCGGCCGCCGGCCCGGGGTGGCTCGATCTCCCACTTCTGCGGATTAGGGGACAGCCGGTCCGCCCTTCCAACCTCGAAGACCTTTTCAAAGCTCGAGGCCAGCCCCACCCCCCACGCATCGGGCCAGCTCGCATCCACGCGCAGTCGATATCGCCGGCCCGTAATCAGCGCTGTCCCCGATTCCTTGTTGGGCAGCAGCCCGCTCTTGATCCGCCCGGGGTCGATAAAGAGCGTCAGCCGTCGTTGCTCCGCGTCCCACAGCTCCTGTTCGATTTCCAGAAAGGGAAGGTCGACGGGCCGGCTTGTTTCTTGGTCAATCAGTTCGACGTAGCGATAAACTCCCCCCCGGCTCATCGGCGACGAGAAATGAAGGTAGAACTTGAGGAGGTTCTCGGGAAGCACTCCAGCCGACGGGTAGACCGCTTCGACGATCGCCGGCCGGGAAGAGTCGTCCCCGGGGATCTCGAAGACCTCAACAACGCGTTCGCCTTCTTCGGGGGTGAAGACGGCCCAGACTTTCAGCCCTGGCTGGAGCGGGAAACGCGGCCGGAAGACCAGATCTCCGTTCTCCAGAGAATGGGTCCCGAGCAGCGCGGGAATCCCCTCCTTGGGTTCGGCCGCATAAACGGAGAACAGCGAAACCAGCTTTTCGGGCGGAACAGAGGGCGGCGCAGTCGTGACCCGCAAGAGCGACCTTCCGTCCTCCCACTCCAAGACGATTCGAGGCGCGACCTGTGCTTGAAGCGCAGCAAGGCCGAGCAGGACGAGCAGGCAGAAAAGCCTCTGCGCGACTCTGCGAGCTCGGCGTCCTCTGCGCTGAATCTGCTTCTGCGACACGCCTACGGAAACACCACCGTCTTCAGATCGAGCGCGCCTTCCTCGCTCTGCACCAACAGCAATGCATGCTTGTCATCCAGCCCGTCGAGCTGCTGAACCCCCTCTAGGTCCGAGATGGTCTCGTAGGGAACGCCGGCGATATCCGTCCGCTCGGTGATCCCCTGGAACGACTCCAATCCGTCGGCCTGGATCTTCATCACTCCCCGGCTGCTGTTGGCCATCAGTACGTACTGCTTGCCGTCTTTCTTGTAGACCACCATGTCCAGCGGCCGGTTGCGGTTCCCCAATTCGGCGAGGGTCGTGCCTACGACCTTGGTGCCGGTGGTGAGCTTCGACAACGGAAAGCTGACCAGCGGGGTGCAGGTGTAGGCGGCCAGGATGTGAGGTTCGGCCTGAATCTCGAAGGGTACGAAGGTCCTGACAGGCGCGTTCGTCTCCCAGCGGCCGTGGGCGCCGTGGAAGATCTCGACGCTGGTCCCGCCGTCGACACCGGAAAAGGGAAACTCGATCGAGCGCAGCGTGGAAGCGAACTCCTCGTTGGAGAGTCCCGCCACGATCAATCGCCCGTCCACATAAGCCAGGTCGGTGATGGCCTCCTGGCGCCGGCTGCGCCCGCGGCGGTCTTTGTCGTCCGGGCCTGGAGCATTGGGGAGCCCGGCCATTGCCCGGCGAATCTTGTCCAGGCTGAGCACCTGAAGTGCGCCCTGGCTGTCCACGCTCACGATCACTGACTCCGCATCGGGCCCCCGTCCCCGTGAAACCGCGAGGTAGGCCTTGTGCGAGATCGGATTGACCGCCAGGTCGTTGACCAGGATCTGGTCGCGCTCGACGCCCAGCAGGGCGGCCAGCTTGGCATCGACCCCGCTCAGGTTGATCGGCTTGGCAGCCGCAGGCGCGCTGTCGCCCGTGTCGATAGCCCAGATGGTGGCCGCGGTGGAGTCACCGACGAAGAGAACCCCGTCGGGACCGAAAGCCAGCGGCCCCGCCGACTTCAATTCCACGGCTCCCTCCTGCATCGTGTCCACTGACCCCTCCGCCATGGCACCCGGCAGCAGGAGAAGAAACACTCCAATCGAGATCAAAGTCAATCGCATCCTATTTCCCCCTTATTTGAGTTGGTTGAAGGCGGGTCCATCTTAGCCAATCCTGCCTTGGTGGGGCAATTCACCATTGTGGGTTACCGAACCGCGACCGCCGGAGGTTGCCGAAGAAGGGACCGGAATCGCGCTCGCCCTGGAGTGCGGAAGCGGAGTGGTCGCGGAGCTTCCGCCCTTATTGTCAACCTCTTTTAGGCAAGGTTGCCCAATTCTCTAGACGACAACGTCGCAGCTGGCGCTGCCTCACTCCAGGGTTTTCGCGCCATCGGGAGCAAGAGGCCAGAAGACTGTATTTCTTCCCTCCATTTTATTAGAGTAGATTCAAACCTAACTTCCTTCGGCGACTCGGGCGGACATTTTGGGAGGTGACGAATGAAACGCGTTTTGTTTGGCTCGGTCATCGTGGTCCTCATCCTCTTCTTGGTCGGAGCCGGCATATGGGCTCGCCAAAGACCGGAGGTGCGCGGCTTCACCGAGGACACCCTCGACTTCGAGGCCATGGAACACCGGACGCTGGCCGAGGTCGACGTCGCGGCATTGTTGCGCGAGGATGCCATGCAGGCCGGCAAGCCGGGCGTCCCCTACCGCATCGCCTACGCCATGCCCGTCCGCTACTCGTTCCGCGACACCGGAACCACGGAGAGCTCACCCGACGGCGGCTTGCTCTGGCGCCTGCGGGTCAGCTCGCCGGGCGCCCTGTTCTTGAGCTTCATCTTCTCGGACTTCTACCTGCCCGCCGGGGCCGAGTTGCGCTTTGTCAGCGTCGACCGCGACTTCCGGATCGGTCCCTACACGTCGCGCAACAACAACCCCGAGCGCGCTTTCGGCAGCCCTATCGTGGCGGGAGACTCGGCTGTCATCGAGCTTTTTCTGCCCGAGGGCCACCATGACGATGTTTCGCTTCAGCTCGAATCGGTGTCGCACGGATATCGGGATTTCCGCAATGTCTCGAAGGTCCCGCCTCGCCCCGGGCGTGACGCCGACGACCGCAGACCCAACTACCAGTTCGGCCGCCAGGGCGACCCCGAAGTCCCCAAGCCGATGCAGCAGAACACCGCTTGCGAGGTCGACGTCAACTGCCCCGAGGGCGCCCAATGGCAGGACGACAAGCGCGCCGTGGCCGAGATCTTCGACGGCACTTTCGTCTGCACCGGATCGATGATCAACAACCTCCGCGAGGACTGCCGCAACCTCTTTCTGACCGCCAACCACTGTGTCAAGGGCAAAGGCAAAGCCAGCCGGCTGGTCTTCTTCTGGAACTACGAGAACTCGGGCTGCAACACCGGCGACGCACCCTTGGACCAGACTTCCACCGGGTCTTTCTTCCGAGCCGGCTACAACCAGTCGGATTTCACGCTTCTCGAGCTGTTCGAGGACCCCGACCCGGCCTATTTCGTCTACCACGCCGGCTGGAACCGCTCCAACACGCCGCCATCGAGCGGCGTGACCATCCACCACCCCAACGACCTGCCGAAGAAGATCAGCTTCGAGTTCGACCCGATCGAGGACGGCGGCAACCATTCCGGCGGCTGGGGCGACGACCACTGGCGGGTCGTCGGCTGGGACATCGGGACCACCGAGCCCGGCTCCTCCGGTTCTGGGCTCTGGAACTCCGACCATCAGATCGTGGGCCAGCTCCACGGCGGCGTCGGCGATTGCGACGGAGGCTGGGACGAATACGGCAAGCTCTCGGTTTCCTGGGTGAACGGACTCTCGCCCTTCCTCGATCCGGACAGCGCGGGAGCGATGTTCGCCAACGGCAAGGACTGCGTGGGCTCCCCGCCCCCGCCCCCGCCTTGCGAGCTGGGCCAGGTGGGAGATCCCTGTACGGCCGACAGCGAATGCTGCTCCGGCAAGTGCAAGGGGAAGCCGGGCAACAAGACGTGTAAGTAGGTCCGTGGGTCTGTGGGTCCGTGGGTCCGTGGGTCCGTGGGTCCGTGGGTCTGTGGGTCGGTGGGTCCGCCGAAGCCTCGGCGAAGGGGGGTGGGTCCGCAGACACTTCGAACGTCCCATATCTCACATCGCACCTGACTGTTCAGGTTGTTCTTCGCTGGTCGTTGGAACACTCGCACGAGCTTAGCCGAGAGCGAGAGCGAGACCGAGGGGACCATTGGGTGTGTGAGCCTATGCGAAGGCATCTACCGGCTGCACCTTCGGCGCAATCGGGCGCACCGTTGAGAACATGCCCGTTGACGTGTTGCCGCCACACGGCGGATAATAAACATCTGCAAAAGATGGGTTTTCGGGTCAGACGTTCCTATTCTTCTTTCGACCGGATGTTTGAGGTCGGGAGGCTACGATGGTTCGTTGCTCGCGCTCGCACTTGCCCGTTCGACTTTCAATCTTATCCTTCGTCATTCTGATTCCCTTTTTTTCCACCGCTTGGGCAGGACCTCGCTGGGTCCCCCTACTTCGCGGTCTCCGGAAATCCCGGTTCCCCGGCGCGTCAGATCACCCGCAACATCGCTCCGCGCAGCTACCTCGAGGGGAGCTTCGCCCAACTCTTCCAGACAACTTCCTCGGGCGGCTACATCCGGGGAGAGGTCACTGCAGGTGAGGGGGTGGTCGCCTATGAGTTGATCCGGCTCCCCGACCGCAAGACCATCCTGGGCCTGAACGCGGTCGGCGCCCGGCAACCGGGACGGTCCTACTCGGCCCAGTTGGCCAGCCAGGCCGGCATCTTCACCAATGTCAACCTGATCAACTCGACCGGCCAGAGCCGGAGGGTCGTCCTGTCGGCGATCCAGGCGGACGGCTCCGGGATCGGACAGCCTCAGACTCGCACCCTGGCCGCGGGTCAGCAGTTTTCCATCGACGCCGGGGCCCTTTTCGGCGCCGCGGCCGCAGCTCAGGACTGTGCCCTGGCGGCAGGCTTCGTCGGATCGCTGATCGTCGAGGCGGACAGCGACGGAGTGCTGGGGGACGTCATCTTCGGGGACCCCGACAATTTCCGCTACGCGGCGGGGCTGCACTTGTAGAGCGAAGCATTCACCGACGCGGTTTTCAGCCAGATGGCCGACGTGCCGGGAGTGTTTTTTACGGGTCTGGCTTTCTTCTACCCCGAGCCTCCCTTCGAAGGCGCCTGCGCCACCGGCAACCAGATCACCATCGAAGTCTACCGGTCGAACGGCGCCCTGGCCGGCACGGCCGTTCGAGACCTCGAGGAGGAGAGCGCCTCTCGCAACTGGTCACCCAACTGGTCCCCGAGTCGGCGGGCCAAGCCGGAGGCTTCATCCGCATCCGCGCCCAAAAAACGATCATCGCCCAAATGCTGCTGGGCGCTCTCGACGGGGGAGGCATTCGGCTCTTCTCGGCCGTTCCGCCGGCGGTGGTGAAGTAGGGCTTTGGGTCTGTGGGTCCGTGGTCCGTGGGTCGGTGTGTCCTGCCCACCGAAGCCTCGGCGAAGGAGGGTGGGTCGGTGGGTCCTGCCCACCGAAGCCTCGGCGCTGTTGCGCCGGAGGCGCTGCCAGCCTGTGGCCGGTGGTTCGCACGCCAGTGCGCACCACCGTTTCAAGTTCTTTCTCGTCCTGAACGCACCCTGGAGGGGTGCGACGAATCAGCCTCTTGCAACCACTCCGGGGGCATTTGCGCTTCCCTGTTCATTCCGGTGGTGTCGCTCGCTTCGCTCAACCGCCGCCTGCAAACTTCGCACCCTCCGGCGTGACCGGAACGGGCGTAAACATCTTCCATCATTGACAATTATTTCCTTTACTCTACGCCGGCCGATGCTATACTGATGCGCTTGCATCCGAGATCGTCGAGCGTCTCGGAGGCGGAGGACCGACCTCAGTATCGGTCCTCAACGACGCATTCAAGTTGAGACGCCGGCCCCCCCCCGGCGCCGAAGCGCGCGGAGGCGCAGCTCGATACTCTCAAGTCCGGCGACAAGTTGAAGTGCGGGCGTTCCGCACCGTCGCACACGACTCCCCTCTTTTCCTGATCGTGTCAGCATCAAGTTCAAGATCAGGGGGAACCATGTACAACAACAAATTCAAACGATCCCTTGCTGTTTTCTCGATTCTGCTGCTGGCGCTGAGCGTCACCGTGCCGGCCGCCTCTTCGGACCAAGCCCCCAAGCCCCAGGTCCCCAGTCTAACGCCCCAGGGGGCAAGCCCCCAGGCCCAGATCTACAATCTGCCCCACATCGCAACCGGGCGATTTTCCGAAGGAAGCATCCTCACAACATTCGTTCTCTTCAACAACACGCGAAACGAAGTGGATGTGAGCCTGCAAGTGCGCGACAACCCGGGTCAGCCCTTACCCATCACCTTGGTGGGAGAGGGGACCGGTAGCGAGTTCGAATTCACGCTGCAACCCGGAGAAACCCGCTTCCTTCGCACCGAAGACGATATTCAGGTCACCGAGGGCTCGGCCGTTCTCCGTTCCACGGCCCCCATCGGTGTTTCGGCGATCTTCTCGATCCTCAATCGGTCGGGCCAATTCCTGACCGAGTCGGGCATTTCGGCGGCTAAGGCCTTTACCCAGGCCAGTCTGGCCGTGGACGTCCGGGGGCAATTCAACACCGGCGTGGCGCTTCAGAACCTGGAAGACGCTCCGGTCGTCGTCACCTTCGACTTGCTCGATACGGGCGGGTTCCACACGCTCCAGTCGACGACCAGGCAGCTGCAACCCAACGGGCACCTGGGCGTCTTCGCGGGCGGTCCCGGTGGACTCTTCAACATCTCCAATTTCCAGGGAAGGCTCTTGATCTCGAGTCCCACTCCGCTGGCCGCCCAGACACTGCGCCAGAATCTGCAGCCGCTCTCGTTCACGACCCTTCCCGTGATCACCGACGACTCGGCCGAAACCGAGATCCTGCTGCCTCAGATCGCCAACGGAGCCAACGCGATCAAAACGACGTTCGTGCTCTACAGCCTCTCCAGCGCTCCTACCACGGTGGACCTCAGACTCACCGACGATGACGGCAACCCCTATCCCGTCCGTTTCGAGGGCGGCGCCGAGGGTCATCAGGTTTTCTTTCAGATTCCGGCGCGAGGGACGCTCTTTGCACGCACCGACGGGAGCGGCCCGTTGAAAGCCGGCGCAGCACGTCTCGTTTCCGACCAACCCTTTGCGGCCGCCGCGATCTTCACCATCCTCGACCCTTGGGGCAACCCGGCGACCGAGACCGGTGTGGCCAGCTCGCCCGCGCTGCGCACATTCAGCCTGCCGGTGGATATGACCGGGGGCCTGGATACCGGCGTGGCCTTCTTCAACAGCGGACTCACCGGCTCGGAGTTGCTGTTGACTTTCATGCCGGAAGGGATCCGGCCTCAAGCGGACCCCGAGACCGAGGTGGTGCTTTTGCAGCCCCGGGCTCACATAGCGCGCTTCGTGTCCGAGTTCTTTGCTCCCGGCCGGCGCGGCATGTTGGCCGTGAGGGCCGGCAACCCGGTTTCCGCCCTGACATTACGGCAGAACCTGACGCCCTTGAGTTTCACCACGCTACCGGTGTCGGGCGGGACCCCCGACGATGAGCACGATGTCACCGGAATCCTGGCCGCGACCCGCACGGGAGTCGACGTGACCACCGATCGGGTCTTGGATCAGACACTCGAAAGCGGTTTCCGGATCAGCGGACGCCTCAACACCGCCAACCCCTTCGACTTCGTCTTCGAGGTTTCGGCGGTCTCTGCGGACGGCCGGGTGTATCCCGGCTCGCTCGACGATGCGGACAGCTACCTGGTGATCGTGCCTCGTGGCACCTACACCCTCCGGTTTTGCTACGTCTCCGGAAACTTCGTCCCGGCTACGCCCACGATCTCTCTCGGATCGACGAACGTCAGTCACAGAGTGACCGGTGTCTCGGTGCAGAGCGACGTGGTCCGCAACGTGGACTTCCCGCAGGTGACGCTCCGTTCCGTCTCGGGACGGTTGACCAATCTGGATACGCTGCCCCCCAGCCTCTCCGGACATTCGATCTTCCTGACGCTGACCTCGGCCAACGCTCTCACCAGCGCCATCGCCTTCGTCGACGAGGACGGTTCTTTCAGTGCCAGCCTGGCCAACGGTTCCTACACCGCCAGCCTCATCTTCAGTGAGGATGAGGAGGAAGTCCTCTCGCGGCTCGCCGCCCAGGGGATAACGGCCGGCGGCACCGCTGCCCAGCTCTACAACCTGGGACAGTTCACGGTCAACGGGCCGGTTTCCGGGATCAACCTGGCGGTTCCCCGGCTGGTGCGGCTCTCGGGGCGCGTCAGCCAGCCGCAACGCCCGGTTCTTCCCGAGTTCACGGCGGTCAACGCTTTCGACGCCACCGTTCCCGAAGGCGTTTCCCACGCCTGCATGCCAGAGGGCGGTTTTTCAATCGCCCCGGTGGCGCCCAACGGACCCTACGAGACGCTTCTTGTCCGCAGCCGGCTCTACGACATCTTCGCCGGTCTGCCGGTAACATCGCTGGGCACCGATGAGGAGGGCACCTTGATCGTTCCCGGAAGACGCCGCAACCTGTTGCAGTTGGAGGCCGACTCGAACCTCAACTTCAACTTCCCTCCCCTACCCGCGGAGCGCACACTCTCGGGGCAGTTGAGGACCGCCTTGGGGACTCCTCTGTCGGAGGTCATCGTCTCCGTGTTCAGTGAGAACCTGACCGGGACTCCAGACGCGACCTTCATCGCGTCCACCCGGACCGACGGCCAGGGCCGCTACTCGCTGACCGTGCTCAGCGGAACCGAGTACCGCGTCGAGTTCATCCCCACGCCTGATTCTCTGATCGCGGCGTCGAGCCGCTAATCTCTCCCTCCAGGGCGGCGCCCCCGCGGGCGCTGCCCTCCTCCACTGTGCATTCGCGTTCACCCAATAGCACACACTCCACGGTCCATCCCGTCATTCCGGCATCGCGAAAAAAAGCTAACGCACCTGGGACGCGAATCGCTCAACCGCTAGAATACGCTCGCTGGCTGGTTTCCACCTCGCTGGGGGTCAATGCCGCCGCCACGCAGAGCTGGGAGGGTTTCCAGCCGACTCGGTCTCCCAGGTCCGCTCGGTCATCGATCCCACGACGGCCGAGTAACCGGTGCGAAAGGGCCACGGTTTACCTCACCATCGGTCCCGTCGCCCTTTCGCTGCCACGTTTCCAGCAGAAGCTGCTGCTTGGCCATGACGACATCGGGGACCGACCAGCCTTTTTGCTGCATCAACTCGATGAAGGCGCGGCGGAATAGCAACTTGACCTCGACCTGCACCCGCCTTGAAGAATTCGAGCTGAAGACGTAGCGCGTCGCGCGCTGCTCCTTGGCGGCGATGCGGTTGTCCGAGATCAGCCGGGTCAGATTCCAGTAGGACGCTGCCGGCGTAATCTCGGTCCATTCTTCCATCAGCAATTTGGCGTAGATCTCCCCGGGGAGGCTTCCGTAAAAGCCCTTTTCGGGCGAACCTACTCCCCCCCAAGCGGGAATTTTGGGACCGGCGATCTGCTCCAGGCTGTGGCCATTTTCATCTCGTGCCTCAATCACCAGGATCACCTGCCGAAGGGGAGAACCGGTCGGCACATGATGTCCGGTTTCCTGGTTGGATACGGTCACCTCGAGGATGACGGCGCCAGCCTCGAGCCGAGCCGCGGTCTCGAGCTTCAGAGCATTTTTGAGGAGGTTGACGTCCGCCGCGCCGGGCATGTAGTGTCCGAGAATAGCTGAGGGGTCTCGCAGCCAGCCCCCTTTTTCGGGTCGCGCGAAGTAGAGCGCCCCGGTATGCGGCATGTGGCAATCCTGGCAACTCTGTCCGGACTCGGGGTCGCTGTAGGGACTGTCCAGCCACTCGCCGTAAGAGTTGTAGACGGTAACTCCCCAGAAGACACCGTGGTGGCAGGGGGCGCAGAACTGGCTCTTCTGTTGCAGGGATCGTCAGGGTGCATGAAGAGAGAGCCAACGTAGAGATTGGAGAGCCCGTTGTTGATCTGGCTCCAAGTGGCTCCTCCGTCAGTGCTCTTGATGACGCCGACACCGCCCGGTGTGCCTTCGTTGACGGGATCTGAGTTGGCCGCTTCGCGGTCGAAGATTCCTGTCGACACATAGATGACGTTGTGATCGCGTGGATCGATCCAGATGTAGCGGTCCAGGTTGTCGCCACGCCACACGGCGGTCCAGTTTTCGCCGCCGTCGGTCGTCTTGTAGACCACCCCTTTTGTCAGATCGAACTCGCGCCCCAGCTTGATTTCACCAGACCAGTCAAAACTGGAAATCTCCCCGGCGGCATAGACCGTATCGGAATTCCCCGGCTCCACCGCAAAACCTCGAACCGAAAGGCCGACCTCGATGATCCCGTTGAATTTGGGAGTCCAGGTGAGCCCCTCATCGACAGATCTGAAAATGCCCCGGGCGTTTTGCGTACCCACCCAGATCACTCGGGGGTTGTTGGGGTCAATCGTCAGGCTGAAGACCGGAATGGAATCTGCGGAGAACCCCGACCGAGTCGTGATTCCGCTGTTGGAAGGAACCCAGGTGGCCCCTCCGTCCTCGCTCCGAAAGACACCTGCGAAGGCATCCGTGACAAACATCAGATTGGGATCGCGCGGGCTGATTCGAACGTCGTATCCCAGCCCCCCTGGAGGTCCGCCGCAGCGAACCCAACTCGGATCCTCGAGCTGGGTGTTGTCGGCTGGACGCTGGCTGGCGAGTCGAGGGTCCGCGCCCGAAGCGACCGGCAGCCAGGGAATCAACACGAGGGAAAAAAGCGTAACAAAGCGCATGATCGCCTCCTCGTTGGGGTGGGGGGAGTTCCCCCTGTGAGGCGGCGCCAGAAGAGCAATTGGGACAAAAGGCGCACTCCGGGGGCACAATCGCCCCGTCCGGGAGTAGAGAAGCAACCGCGAAACCACTCCGCCAGGATCAAGATATATACAGCGAAGCCAGCTCCACAAAAACACTCAGGCCGGTGGGATCTCCACCGATGGATTTCCCGGGGCGGGACGGCCTAGACCGGAACCGCTGCAAAGCGGAACACCGTCGGTTCCACTAGACGCGCGAAGTCCTCGTAGCGCAGCCGCATCAACTCGGTGTGCGATCCGGCGTTGAAGGCGATCTCCTCGTCTTCGGTCAACTCCTCGGCCGCGTAAACCGGCATTCCGTAGAGATTGCCGAAGGGAGGCATTGCGCCCGGGTCGCAGTCGCGAAAGAGGCCGGCAAATTCGTTCTCCGTGGCCAATTCCACGCTTTTCGCACCAGCCGCTTCGCCAAGCTGACCAAGGTCGATCTGGCTCGAGGCGGGAAGCACCGCCATCGACATCTTCCCGTCCAGCTTGACCATCACCGTCTTGGCCAGCTCTTTTCCAGGGATGTGCGCCGACGCGGCGATCTCCTGCGCCGTGTAGGCCCGGGAGTGGCTGATCATGACGTACTTGACGCCCTTCTCATCCAAGAATCTCTTGAGTTTCTGAACCGGCATGAGACTCCTCCTTAACACCAGGGCCAAGGCGGAGAACCGGTGCTTTCATGCTGCGGGACCTGATCTTCGCCCGCACCCCGGCCTTCTGCCCCCAGTCTGCAGCAAGAGTGATGCCAGCATCGCTTCGCCTGTCGAGCACCGCTCCGGCGGCCTCGAGCCTATCCGGTCACCCGATTAATCCCCCGGAACCGGGGGAAATGCCCCGAAATCCGGGGCATTCGAATTCGTCGCTGGCTGTGGCTTCAGAGCCGGCCGCGCCAGCGGGCGGATGAGGTGTGGCGGTTGGCAAGGTGGGTGTTACTCGCCGGTGCTCCCGCATCCTGCGTGCCCCTCGCCTCGCTTCGGACGTACCGCGGGCATCCTGCCTGCGCTGGGGCCGCTCGCCCAACGCCATCCAACGCGGGATAATGAAGAGCATGGACATCAAGTCGGCTGCTCCGGCGCCCCTGGCCGGACTCGTTTCCTACCAGGATGGATCCGTTGTGAGCAAGACGCTGCTGGCCCGAAAAGCCGGCACTGTGACTCTCTTCGCCTTCGATCGAGGCGAGGGATTGAGCGAGCACACCGCACCTTTCGATGCGCTTGTGTGCGTGTTGGAAGGAAGCGCCGAAATCACGATTGACGGCAAGCTCCATTCGGTGGGTGCGGGAGAAATGGTCATCATGCCCGCCAACATCCCCCACGCCCTTCACGCCCGAGAGCGCTTCAAAATGATGCTGACGATGATCCGCTCCTGACGCGTGCAGCTCTGGGAGGGGACACCTGAGACAAACATCTCATCTCACCGCTAGAATCGAAGAGAATGCCTAGCATCCTCAACGCCTACCTTGCAGCCCTCTGGAGCCTGCTGGCCGACCTCTGGCTCTTTATGGGGATCGGCTTTCTCACAGCCGGGCTGGTGCAGGAGTTCGTGCCCAGGCGGGCCATGCTGCGCTACCTGGGCAGAAACAGCCTGGCCACCCTGCTGCGGGCCACGCTGGCGGGGACGGTGGCTTCGGTCTGCTCCTGTGGCGCCATCCCCATCGCGGTCTCGATTCGGCAGGCGGGCGCGACTCGGGCGGCGACCTTGACTTTTCTGCTGGCTGCTCCCTGGGCGGGATTCGTCCAGTTGATCATCTTCTACCGCTTTCTGGGTGGGGCCGGCACCGCGGTCATCTTCGCCGGCAGCCTTCTTGTGGCCTTTTCCAGCGGTGTGGTCCTGGCCGGCCTCGAAAGCCGCGGCCTGCTCGAAGGTTCCTCTCCCGATGTCGTCGCAGCCGTGGGATGTGAAGACGAATGCAGCGCGGTTCCACTGCAGGCCAATGTGTCCCGCCCCTTCGTCTCCCGCCTTTCGGCCTCCCTCTCGGCAGCTTGGCAGGCTTTCCTGGAACTCTGGAAGTTCCTGGGCATCGGGTTGCTCCTGGCCGCCACTCTGAAAGCCTTCGTCCCCTTGAGCTGGGTCTCCTCCTATCTGGGTGGTCAAGGAGCATGGAATCCGGTGATCGTGGCGCTCCCGGTCGCGGCGGCAGTCGAACTCTGCTCGGAAGGCTTTTCGATTTTCGCCGGCCAGCTCCACCAGATGGGCGCCACGCTGGCGGTGGTCTTCGTGATCGTAATGGTGGGCGTGGCTACCGACTTCACCGAGCTGTCCGTCATCTGGGGGAAATTCGGCAAGCGCTCGATGCTGGCCTACCTGCTGGTCGCCACCACCCTCTCGGTGATCTTCGCCTTGCTCCTCGACAGTCTGAGCGGAGGACAGGCAACCCTGCCTGTCAATCTTCTTCATTAGCGAAGGGAGGGTGGAGCCACGGGCGCCCCGCAGCGCCGAAATCACCTGCGTTCAATGCATCGCCTCAGTTGTGCCGATGTGCAGGGTGCTGGCAGCCCCAGCAACGGGGGGCTTCCAGCCCGCCATTCTCCCGGGCAGTCGGCGGTGGCTCCCCACAAAGTTGCTGTTTGAATTGCAGAATCGACTCTGAAGAGCCCATCGAGTAAGCTGATCACAAGACAACAAATTCTGATCGGAGCCAACAGAATGCGACACTATCTCGTCTCAACTATTCTTCTGGTTTTTTGTCTCTTCCTGGCCGCACCCGCCCCGCTTCTGGCCGGATCGATCAGCGGCAAGATCACCTACGACGGAAACGTCCCCAGGGGGCTGATCAAAATGGGAGCCGACCCGAATTGTGTGGCCCACGGACCGGTTCCCCGCCAGGACCTGGTGGTGGGAGATGGGAACGCGCTTGCGAATGTCCTGGTCATGGTGAAGTCGGCGCCCAGGCGCGGGTCTGCCTCCAAGTCGCCGGTTGTCATCGACCAGAACGGATGTATCTACGTCCCCCACGTGACCGGCGTCATGGTGGGG
>JBFGHF010000016.1:0-15370 GCA_041578355.1 Acidobacteriota bacterium | reverse complement strand
CGAGACTCGAACTTCCCCTTCATCCGTTTCGGGCTGGAGCTCGAAACCAATGAACGGGATCAGAAAAAGACATCCCGCGAACACGGCAACCGTCAGCGTGACGACAACCAGCCGATGGCGGAGCGACCACTGGATGCCTCGTGCGTAACTTTGCTCGAGTCGGCTCAGCATCTCCCCGGTTCCGTGGATGATGCGGTGAGTCCAGTGGTTGGGGTCGGGTTCGCGCACTCGGATGATCCGGCTGGAAAGCAGCGGAATGAGCGTCAGCGCCACGAGCAAGGAGCTGAAGAGCGAGAACGACACCACCCAGGCCAGTTGCTGGAACATTACGCCCGAAACGCCGCTCATGAAGACGACGGGCAGGAAGACCACGATCGTCGTCAGCGTCGAGGCGGTGATCGCGGTGGCGACCTCGTTGGTGCCGTCCACCGCGGATGCCTTCCTCCCCTGACCCTCCTGACGGTGGCGAAAGATATTTTCCAGCACCACGATCGAGTTGTCGACGAGTATCCCCACACCCAGCGCCAGCCCCCCGAAAGTCACGGTATTGAGGGTGAAGCCGTAGAAGTACATCAGCCCGAAGGTGGCGATCACCGAGATGGGGATGGTGATGGCGATGATCAACGTGGTTCGCGCGTTGCGCAAGAACAGCAGCAGCACGATCACCGCCAGGATCGATCCCCAAAACGCCGCGTCGCGGACATTGGCGACGGATCGCTCGATGAAGTCGGCGGTGTCGTAAATGGCCGTGACTTGGATCTGGGGGAAGTCCTGATTGATGCGCTCGATCTCGTGGACTACGGCCCGCGAGACATCCACGGTGTTGGCCCCCGACTGTTTGCGGACCGCCATACGCAGCCCCGCTCTGCCGTTGATGCGCACCAGGTTGCGTACTTCCTGATGGCTGTCCTCCACCTCGGCGATTTCGCGGATGTAGACCGGCTTGCCGTCGCGGCGAGCCACCATGGTGTCGGCGATCTGCGACAGCGTCCGATATTCTCCCTCGGTCCTCATCAGGACCTCGAACTGTCCCTCGATGACCTGGCCGGCGGGCTCGTTGAGGTTCTCGCGGCGCAATGCGGCGGAGACTTGGGCGGGCTCGATCTTGAGCGCGTTCATCTTGGTGCGGTTGAGCTTGACGTGGATCTCTCGTTGCAGACCTCCCCAGACATCGGCCTGGGCGACGCCCGCCAGGCGCTCGAACCGGTACTGGATCTGGTCTTCGACGAATTCCCGCAGGTCGCGCGCGCCCATGTCTCCCGAGACGCCCATGAAGAGGATCGGGAAGGCGTTGACGTCGAACTTGAAAATGGTCGGGGTGTCGGCGTCTTCGGGAAGCTGACCTCGCACTCGGTCTACCCGTGTTCTGAGCTCGTCGGCGGCGCTGTCCAGATCGGTCCCCCACTCGAAATAGACGCGCACCTGGCTGCTGCCTTCCGAGGAGTTGGAGCTGATCTCGCGAACTCCAGGCGTCGAGGAAAGGGCCCGTTCCAGCGGGATGGTGAGCAACTCTTCGATCTCTTGAGGCCCTACGCCCGTGTAGTTGGTTCGAACCGTCAGGGTCGGCAGGTTGATGTCGGGCATCAGGTCGACCGAGAGCCGGGAAAAGGAAATGGCTCCCAGCAGGACCACGATCAGCACCAGGACAGTGACGAAGACAGGACGTCGGATGGCGAGTCCGGGTAGGTTCATCTCAAGTTCCTCGAATTCTCCGCTGCATCTCCGTTCGAGAAACGCAGGCAGGATGCCTGCGCCACCTTGGGCCGGTCAAGGATTGGGGGCTTCCATCGCAGAGCTTTCGCCAAAGCGCACGCGGTCGCCGTCGTTGAGATTCTGGGCGCCGGTCGTCACCAGGCGGCTGGACGGGTCCAGCCCGGCGACCACTTCGACGTAACCGTCCTGGATGCGCCCGATCTCGATCGCTTTGAAAGCCGTATCCAAATCGGCCGTGATCAGAAACACGCCCTTCTGCTCGCCACGCTGGATTAAGGCGGTGCGCGGGATCGCCAGCACCTGTTCCTGGAGGTCGGCCTCGATGCGCACCCGGGCGAACATTCCCGGACGCAGGCGTCCACCCGGGTTGGGAAAGTCGATCTCCACGTCGGCGGTCCGGGTCTCGGGGTTCAGAAACGGGCTGATCCGCGTGATTCGGCCCTTGTAGGACTGATCCGGAAAGGCATCCACCGAGACTCCAGCTTCCAATCCCACGGTGACCGATTTGAGCGTGCTCTCCGGGATTGGGATGATCGTCTTGACGCGATCGAGCTTCAACACGGACACGATGGGGACGCTGGGGCTCACCAGGGCGCCCGGATCGAGATGCCTGATTCCCACCAGTCCGTTGAGCGGCGAGTAGATGCTGGCCTGTGCCTGTTGGATCTTCAGCTCTCGAAGCGCTGCTTCCGCTTGCCGGACCTGGGCAACCGCCAGCTCGAGCTGCGACTCGGCCACCCGGACACGGCTCTGCAGATCCTGCAGGTCCTGGATCGAGATGAGATCTTCGTCGTGGAGAGTCTCAAAGCGGCGGAGTTGTATGCGCAGGTTTTCCAGTGTGGCTTCTTCCCGGCGGCTACCGGCGCGCGCCACTTCGATGGAGGCTTCGGAACGTCGAATCTGCTGCTGCAGATCCTCGTCCTCGACGGTGGCCACCAGCTGGCCCTCTTTAACCGGATCCCCCCGGTCTACGAGCACCTTCTCGAGGCGCCCGCTGATGCGCGACATGACCTCGACCCGGGCCTGGGCCTGGATCTCTCCCAGCACGTCGAGAGAACGGTCAAAGGTGCGGTAATCGGGCGTGGCGGCTTCGACCAGCAACGCCGCAGGACCCCGCCCCCCAAAGGGGCCTCCGCCGCTCCCGGCCGAGTCTGCCTCGGAACCCAGCTCTTCGTAGATACGCAACCCCAGCAGCACCAAGAAACCGGCGACGATAGCTATGATAAAAAGACGACGAAACAAATCTCCCCCCGGGAAAAAGAACCTCGTCCCTTAAGACGAACCCAAGCCCGGTTCGTTTCACAAAAGTGGCATGGCCTAGCTGGCTGCGCTCCGATCCTCGGTTTCCGGTCTCGAGCCTCGTGCCGCCACTTCCCGTTCGGTGTTCGATGTTTCCCCAACTCGGCCGTTACTCACCCAAAGGCCGGAGAGGGGACCGGACCCATCACTAGCAGGACTGCGGGGATCAGAGCGAAGGCAGCATGCCCGCGGCACCTCAGACCCTCGACTTCTTGGGCCGGCGCGCAATTACACGCATTCGCGATCTGGGCAATCCATGCTGCAGACTGCACCCTGCCAGCTGCAGACTGTAGACTGTAGACTCCCTTGGCTTCATACGAATACGACTTCGTCACGCGCTGGAGAGTCGAGGCGACCTGCCAACAGGTCTACGACATCCTCAGCGACCCGTTGGATCTGGTGCGCTGGTGGCCGGAGGTGTATCTGGAGGTCACGGAATCGGAGGAGTCGCACGGGGGCGAGAAGGTATACGACCTCCACACCAAGGGTCGGCTTCCCTACCGCCTGCGCTGGAGCATGCAGCGGACCGAAGACAACCCACCGCATGGATTCGCTCTCCGCGCCTGGGGGGACCTGGTGGGCCGCGGCCGCTGGACATTCCAACAGGACGGCGAATGGGTCGACATCACCTACGGCTGGAAGGTCCGGGCCGACAAGCCCCTCCTCCGGCGTCTCTCTGTTCTCCTCCGTCCCTTGTTCGAGGCCAACCACCGCTGGGCCATGAAGAAGGGCGAGGAGGCGTTGAAACGCGAGCTTGCGGCTCGGCGGTCGTGAGAGACCACCGAGGACTGAGCGCATGATTTGGTAGAGGCGGCGTTTCTTGGCCCCGGGGGAGATCGCGATTGTCTCGAGTCTCACCCGAGCACGTTGAATCCCCCTGCTCTCGCCCACCCCCTTATCGCCTCCCCACCAAGAACCCGCGGTTGGACCCTCGGCGCCGCCGACAAGTGGCCGATCTTTGTTTCGCGGAGCCCGAACTGGAGGGTTTCCGTTTGGCGCTCGATCTGACAGAATGCAGATGATCGAGAATCCGCTCAGACCGGATGATTCAGTATGCGTCGCGAGCCTCGGAAGCGCGGATGATAGGACGCCGCAGCTGGAACTGGGTGAATCGTCCGGGCTGACTGTCGTTGCAGCATCGTGGCGGTCCGGAGGCGTCAATGAACGGAGAAGAGCGGGGCATCAAAGTGGTCACCATCTTGGGGACGGCAAGGCCGGGAAACTACACGGGGAAAGCCCTTCGTATCGTCAATCAAGAACTCGGCCAGTCGGGAGTGGACGTCGACTTCGTCGATTCGGCCGACTTGGCACTTTCCTTCCCCGGACAGAACGGGTCGCCGGACGCAGCGGAGCTCCGTGCCCGGGTCAAGCAGGCAACTGCCCTCATTCTGGCCACTCCCGAGTACCACGGCTCCTTCAGCAGCATGCTCAAGCTGGTGATTGAGAATCTCGGTTTCCCTTCCGTCCTTTCAGGCAAGCCGGTCGCTCTGCTGGGGGTGGCCGCCGGCCGGATCGGCGCCATCAAGTCGCTGGAACATCTGCGCGGGGTTTGTTCCCACATCGGAGCCATCGTTCTCCCGGCCCCGCTCTCGGTCGCCAACGTTCAGCAGGTCTTCGACGAGGAGGGCAAGTGCCTCGACGAGAAAGTCGAGAAAATGCTCCGCTCCCTGGCCCGCAACCTGCTCGACTACGTTCACAAGCACGTCTGTCCGCGGTTGACACTGGAAGCCATCGCCCGGGGGGATTTCAGCGTCGACGAGCTGGGGGATGAGGGTCTGAAAACGCCAACACAGGGCTCCTAGCTGGTCGAGTTTGAGGTCGCAATCGCAGCCGAAGGAGACGGAAGACGGAGGACTATTCTCTCCCCATCAGCTCTTTGTAAGCCGTCACCGCCAGCTCGTCGCAGCGCTCGTTTTCGGGATGGCCCGCGTGTCCCCGCACCCTTTCCAGTGTGACGTCGTGCTTTGAGACCAGCCGGTCCAATTCCTGCCAGAGCTCGACGTTCTTGACCGGCTTGTAGCCGTTGCCGGTCTTGCGCCGCCACCCGTTGGCCTTCCAGTTCTTCGACCAGTGACGGATCCCTTGCTCGACGTAGGAACTGTCGGTCACCACCCGCGCGCGCACTCGCCGCCTGAGGGCCTTGAGCCCCTCGATGACGGCCTGCAGTTCCATGCGGTTGTTGGTGGTCATGGGCTCGGCGCCCGAGGCCTCGCGGGACTTTCCGCTGGGGACATGTTCGAGGATGTAGGCCCAGCCTCCCGGTCCGGGGTTTCCGCTGCAGGCCCCGTCGGTGTAGAGAATGACTTCAGGTTTTCGGGAAGGGGTCACGACCGGATTCCGATCTCTGCTCTAATCTTCATCGATCAACATTCCCATGGCGTGGTATCCGGCGTCGACGTAGATGGTCTCGCCGGTGATACCGCTGCCCAACTCGTCGGCGATCAGGCTGAGCGCCAATCCGGCCACTTCCTCGTGAGTGATGTTTCGCTTCAACATCGAGGCGCCGGCGGCGCGGGCGGCCATCTGGCTGAACCCGGGTATGCTGCGTGCCGCCACCGTCTTCAGGGGCCCGGCACTGATCGCATTGACACGGATTCCCCGGGGGCCCAGGTCGTAAGCCAGAAATCGGACGCAGGCCTCCAAGGCGGCCTTGGCCACGCCCATCAGATTGTATTTGGGGACGACCCGTTCCGCGGCCAGGTAGCTGAGCGTGGTGATGCTGCCTCCGGAAGTCATCAGCGGCCGGGCCCGGCGGGCCGCCGCCACCAGGGAATAGGCAGAGACGTCCAACGCCTTCCGCCAGTCCTCTCTCGAGGTCTCGTAGAAAGGATGCTCGAAAGTCGCTCGCGGGGCGAATGCCACTGCGTGCACAATGAAATCGAGCTTGGGAAATTCTTGTGAAATTTGCCCGAAAGCGGCGTCCAACTCCTCGTCGCTGGTCACGTCGCAGGGGACCAGGACCGTTTCTTCAAAACCGCCTGTCAGTTTTTCGAGGACCGGTCGCAGCCGCACGCCCTGGTAGCTGAAGGCGAGCCGGGCGCCCGCTTGGTGAAGTTTCTGCGAGATGGCCCAAGCGATCGAACGGGCGTTGGCCACGCCGATGATCAGACCGTGCTTGTCACTGAGATCGAGATTGTACATGGTCAATAGCTTCGCCTGCCCCGCCGGGGTGAAGCCGGAATCAACCGCAGAGTTCGCGAAGTCTCACAGAGCTCAGGGCGATCTCGAGGGATCTCCCGGCGGCGGCAGCTCGCCGGGCTGAACCAGCGTCTTGCCTTCCTTGAGCTTGGTTTCACGCACCATGGAGCGGACATCTTCGAGCAGCTTGGGGGCGTCGAAGAGGATGCCGTCTTTGACGGTCCATTTGACGCCGCCGACTCGGCGTGGCTGATTCTCTTCATCGAGCTGTATGGCGCCCGTTCCGTAGAGGACCTTGAAGTTCTCTATCGGGTTCATGTCGACGACAACCAGATCCGCCAACTTGCCCACTTCCACCGTGCCGATCTCCTTCTCCATGCCCAATGCCTCGGCGCCCTCCAGGGTTGCCGAGCGGAGGACTTCAAGCGGGTGGAACCCGGCTTCCTGAAGCAGCTCCAACTCGCGCACGTAGCCGAAGCCGTAGAGCTTGTAGATGAAACCGGAATCGGATCCGGTTGCAACCCGTCCGCCCTGATTCTTGAAGTCGTTGAGAAACGTCATCCAGCGCGCATAGTTGCGCTTCCAGGCGATCTCGTCCGCCGTGGTCCAGTAGAACCAATAGGAACCGTGCGAATCGCGGTTAGGGCGGTAAAACTCCCAAAGCGAGGGCAGCGTGTACTGTTCGTGCCACTCCGCCCGGCGGGCTCGCATCAGGTCGCGGCTCGCCTCGTAGATGGTCATTGTCGGAACCAGCGTGAAGTCGAGCTCGATCAGTTCGTGAATGACCTCGTTCCAGCGCTCGCTGCCCGGCTTGGCGGCCTGCAGCCAGAGACGCCCTGCCTGCCCGAAACGGTGCTGCTCGTTGTTGTAGTTGTAGTCGACGGGGAAGTCCTGGACGGTGCGGTCGTCAAAAAGACTCTCGGGGAGGCCGTACCAGTGCTCCTGGGTGGTGAGGCCCAGGCGGGCGGCGTCGACCGTGTTCATCCATGCGACACCCAGCTGATTGAGGTGGGCCGCGGTGCGGATTCCTTGCTTGCGCGCCTCGTCGATAGTGGCGGCCATGATGTCGGGGCGATGGGAGCCCAGCTTGAGCCCGTCGGCTCCTTGCTGGGCCACCGCTGCCACCCACTCGCGCGCCATCTCTGGAGTCGTCAGAGGCTCGTCCCGTCCCGCCCCGAAGCGGATGTAGGCCTCGATTCGAGGCGCCGTGATGGAATTCTCCGCACTCTTTTTCTTATGTGCGAGAACCCAATCCAGCCCGTTTCCGCTTCCCGGATCTCGAATCGTGGTGATGCCGTGGCCCATCCACAGCTTGAAAACGTATTCGGCCGGTGTCCCTTGGCGACGGCCCCCGATGTGACCATGCATGTCGACGAAGCCGGGCAACACGTAGTGGCCGTCGATGTCGACTTCCAGCCAGCCCTCTTTGGCCTTGGGCCGTTTTTCCGGGTCAATCGGCAGGCCGGGGTTTCCGACGCTCTTGATGCGTGTGACGCGGTTCTGCTCGATGACGATGTCCACTGGACCCACGGGGGGAGCCCCAGTGCCGTCGATCAGGATCCCTCCCCGCAGAATGAGTCCCGCGAACGGCCCCTCTCCTTCGGCTCGCGGAGGAGCCTCAGGGATCGTTCTGGGTTCATCTTCTTCCTGGGGCAATGCGCCGACCAGCAGAAAGGAACTCGCCGATGTGAGGCTCAAGAACAACGCCGCATTGCGAACGAACTTGTTTGTTATTGACACGATGGGCTCTCCCGATACGCCGAATTCAAAACAGCCGAGAGGGTACCTCGCCGCCCGCAAACATGCAAGACGCGAGACTTGGCCGAAAGAGGGCCGCTCTTGAAGGCCCTTGTCCGGATTTTCATTCCGATTTTGTGGCTGTTGACGGATGGATCTGCAGACTCGCGGTCCGACTGTGACCGCCATCACCCCTGCCACAGGCCGGTTTTTGATTAGATGAGCTAAACCCTGAGCTGGCAGGGGTTTTAGACGGCTTGCCTATCGACAAGCTCCGCCCGCTGTGGTACAAAGGTCTTTGAGGCATCCGGGGGGTAACAGCATTTCAACGAGACCGACGGAAAAGCGGTTCACTTCGAGTTCTGAACTGTTCGGCTGGCTGTGCCGCTCGCGACGCGAACGGGTAGTTGATGGCTTTCTTCAGCAAACGGCTCGGGACGACCGAATCGCAGGGCGGTGAGTACGGCCCGCGCCCCATCCAGATTCGCTCCGAGGACGGCTGGATCAGGGGTCGCCTGCAGGGTCCGAGGGCGGCGGACGGACTTCTCGTTGTGGCTGGCTGGGAGAACGCCGACGATCCTTTCCTCTTTGATCTGAAAGAGATGCACATCGCCGGATTCGCGACTTTGAAGCTGGATCTGGTGCGGCGCAGCGAAAAAGAATACGAGTTGGTTCGCTTCGACATCCCTCGATTGGCCCGCCGTCTCAGCGCCGCAGCCGCTTGGCTGGGCGAGGAGCCGTCTCTGCCCGCCGGCCCCACGGGGTTCCTGTGCAGCGGAAACGCCGCGGCCGCGGCCCTCTGGTCGACGCAAAAACTGGGCACTCGACCCGACGCCATCGTTTCCGTCAACGGCCGGCCTCATTTGGCCGAACCGCTGGTTGGCAAAGTCTCCTGTCCCACGCTCCTGTTGGTAAGCAAGAGCCACCCCAGGCTGCTCCACATGAACCATCTGGCGGCTCAACGTCTCAACGGGGCTTCTCGGCTGGTTGAATTGGAGCCTCTCGAGCACCAACCTGATGGATCCGCCGCTAGCGCCGCCCGTGAAGTGGCGGGCTGGTTCCGCAAACACTTTGCCGAGTCGAGCCGGAGCAGGCGACATTTGGCATTGACGGGTTTGCTGTCAATACAGCTGAAGAGGCTGATGATCGCCTTAGCTGCATTCGGAACAACTTTATTGGCGGTCTCAGAAGGCGCCAACCCAGAGACCGGACGGGTGACGGACCAGACCGCGGTCGAACGCGACGGTAATTCTCCGGAAAGCTGATCCTTTGGCAGAAAACAAACTCCGACGACAGAACGGAATGATCGCGGGAGTTTGCGGCGGCTTGGCCGCCTTTTTCGATATTCCCGTCTTCTGGTTTCGTCTCCTCTTTATCATCCTGCTCCTCCCGGGCGGCCTTCCCGGCTTGGTGCCCTATCTGTTGCTTTGGCTGATCATTCCGAAGAGATAGGCAGGCCCGCGGCACGTCCCGGCCCCAAGTCCCATGCCCCAAGTCTCAAGCCCCGAGCCCGCGCCGTGCTATTCTCTGCTTTTAGGCATTACCCGGAGCGACCCTATGGCGAAGAGTTACTGGCTGATGAAGAGCGAGCCCGACGTCTATTCAATCGACGATCTGAAAAAGGACGGTGAGACCTACTGGGACGGTGTCCGAAACTATCAGGCTCGCAATTTCATGCGGGATAAGATGAAGAAAGGCGACGGCGTGCTTTTCTATCACAGCAACGCCAAGCCGCCGGGTGTGGTGGGGACCGCCAAGGTGGTCAAGGAAAGTTATCCTGATCACACCGCTTTCGATCGCGAAGACAATCATTACGACCCCAAGAGCGACCCTTCCAATCCGCGCTGGTTCATGGTGGACGTCGAGTTCGAATCCAAGTTCAAGCGCATGGTTCCCTTGCCCGAGCTGCGCGAAGCACCGGGCTTGGAAGAGATGGTGGTCACCAAGCGGAGCCGTCTCTCGGTTCAGCCCGTGACGGCCGAGGAATTCAAAATCGTAAAGAAACTGGGGATGAAATCGGCGGACTGAGCCTCGGGTTTCCCAGGACGACTGATTTCGAGTTTGGACTCTTGTAACCAGTGGCCAAGAAACCAAGCCTATTTCGAAGAATTCTGGGAAGGCTGGCCGGAGTCTTTTTAGGCGGGGTGCTGCTGTTGGCCGCCTACGCCAAATGGATCGAACCGGGCGCCTTCGTCGAGCAGATCCGATTGGAAGGGCTCGACGTCCTGCTGGGAGCCTCGGCGGTTGCCGTGATTGCATTGGCATTGGAGACGGCGCTGGGCCTGCTCCTTCTGACCGGGATTCTCCGCTACTGGGTCCTGGTGCCCACCGCCGCCATCAGTGCTTTTTTCATCTTCTTGACGGGCCGGAACTATTGGCTGGTGTCGCGGGGTTTGCGGGATCCCGACGAGTCCTGCGGCTGCTTTGGCAGTTTGATCGAGAGAACACCGGCCGAGGCCTTTTTCCAGGACCTTTTGCTCTTGGTGCCGCCGCTGCTGATTCTGTTCTGGGCGGTTCAACGCGGAAGCAGGAGCTTTCCCCGCTTCCGGCTGGTCTTTGCTCTCGGCCTCGCCGTTTTCATCGGAGGCTGGACCTGGCTGTCGCCGGAGGTGCGCTTCGCCGACGAGGCGGCCGCCTTGGCCTCGGAACAGAAGGACGAAACCTTTTCGAAAAGCGGGAGTTACCAACTCTTCGTCGACGGCAAGCCGGGTCCCGACGCGTTCGTTTACGAGTCCGAAGGCCGTCCCGAGCTGTTGGTGGTCTCTCCCGATCTTCCCTCGCCACTACTCGTCAATCCGCAGAATCGAAAACTGCGCTTGGCGCCTGCCGGGAGCCGCGTCAAGCTCGACCAGGACAAGGCAGCCCTCAGGCCCGAGGTGGAAGCCATCGAGGCTGGCGAATTCAGCCTGGGGCCACAAGGCCTTCTTTTCAAGATGGCCAACCGCTCGTTTCTCATCCAGATCAAGTGAGCCACGAGTACTCTTGAACAGGTGTGATCGGTTGCAAAGGGAACTCGGGATGCCGCTGCTCCGCCCTCCGAGTTACACTCTAGCCCATGCGTCGTTTCGTTTTCCTGGTGGCGGTACTCTTCGCCTTGGTGGGCCTGACCCAGTGGGCCCGCCGCGAAGCACCCGAAACGGCGCCGGCCGACGCCCGGCAACGATTGGTCTCTTTGGCGCCCAATCTCACAGGAATCCTCATCGACCTGGGTCTGAGCGATCAACTGGTGGGAGTGACCTCCTATTGCGATTATCCGCAAGCCGCCGAGGTAACCAAGATCGGGGACTTCATCAATCCCAACCTGGAGAAGATACTGAGCCTCAAACCGGACTTGCTTCTGGCGGAGGAATGGGCTTCCTCGAAAACCGTGCCCCGGCTTCGCAGGTTGGGTATCCAGGTGGCGGAAATGCCCAGTCCTCAGACCATCGATGAGATCTACGGTCTGATCGAGAGCGTGGGGTCGATCGTGGGACGCGATGACCAGGCGCGAGAGACGGTGGAGCGGATGCGTGCCCGGGTTGAAAAGGTCGAGGAGAAGGCGGCCCTCTTCGGCAGCCGCCCCCGGCTCTACATTGAGATCGACCGGCCCACCTGGACCGTCGGCAAGATCAGCTTCACCAACGAAGCCATCTACCGCTGCGGGGCCGAGAACATCTTCAGCGATCTCTCGCGCCCGGCGCCTCAGGTTTCCGAAGAGGCCATTATCAGCCGGGACCCGGACGTCATCCTCTCTTTCATGGCATCCGCGAAGGAGATCGCATCGCGTCCGGGTTGGGATCGGATCTCGGCCGTCCGCGAGGGACGGATCATCGACGATTTCAGCCAGTCGCAATTGTCGCAAGGCAATCTGCGCCTTGTCGCGGGGATGGAAGAGCTGCAGCGGCGGCTTGTCGACCTGATGGACCTTCCCTCCTCGGCCGACGGGAGATCGGCGGGAGCAACCGGCGAAGCCATGCGGAGGGAAAGCGGGGAGCGCCCATGAGCCGGGCGGGCGGAAAACTTCTGGTTCTCGCTTTGCTGATGTTGGCATCCGCCACGCTCTGCCTCTTTGTGGGTCCGGTCTCGGATCCCGACTGGCAGATCATCACTCGCTTGCGGCTTCCCAGGGTCCTGCTGGCAATACTCGTCGGATTCGGTTTGGCGGGCGCCGGAGCCGTCCTGCAGGGAGTCTTGCGAAACCCTCTTGCCGACCCCTTCATCCTGGGGACTTCGAGTGCGGCCGCAGCCGGAGTGATGATCGCCAGTCTGCTGGGCTTGCGCCACTTCTCGGCCCTCTACAGCATGGCCTTGATCTTCGCGCTCTTCTCGATTTTCTTGGTGTTTCGAATCGCTCGAACCGCAGGCAAGACGCCCGTCCAAACCCTGATCCTGGCCGGTGTGATTCTGTCGCTCTTTTTCAACGCCGTCGTCTTCGTCTTCTTCTCTCTTTTCTTCAAGGAGGAATACGCCACACTCTTCTTTTTGCTGGGGACGCTCACCCAGGGGGAGCCGGTTCGAATCGCAGTGTCGGGGGCCATCATCTTGGTCGGCCTGGCCGTCACCATTGCGCTTTCCCGTGAGCTCAATCTGCTCACCCAAGGGGAGGAGGCCGCTCAACACCTGGGCTTGGACGTGGAAACGGCAAAGAAGATCCTCTTCGCTGCAGCCTCGGCGATGGTGGCCGCCTCGGTGGCCGTAGCTGGGATGATCGGATTCGTGGGGCTGATCGTTCCCCACATGATGCGGATGACTCTGGGCGCCGATCACCGGGTTCTGATTCCTGCCTCGGCATTGGGCGGCGCCGTCTTCCTCATTCTTGCCGACGCCTTGGGGCGAAGTCTGGTTCCCCCCTTGGAGATCCCGGTCGGCGCCCTCACCGCGGTGTTGGGTTCGCCCTATTTCATCTTCCTCCTGCGGAGACGCCAGCAAGCCGGCGAGTTCTGAGAAGTGCGAGGTGCCGCGGCCTTCCAGGGCTGCGTCGGGGGAAACCAAGGAAGTGAGCCAACAGCTTTGCTGAAGATCGAGAACGTCGGCTTCTCTTATCCTTCCGGGTTCAGACTGGAGGAAATCGATCTGGAGGTGACGACCGGCAGCTTTCTGGCCCTGATCGGCCCCAACGGCTGCGGCAAAAGCACCCTGGTCAAGCTCATGAGTCGCCTGCTGCCGCCCTCCACCGGCAAGGTCCTCCTGGAGGGCCGGGAACTGGCCTCCTACTCGACTCGAGAACTGGCCCGCCGCATGGCCGTGATTCCTTCAGAGAACCACTTTGAATTTCCTTTTCCGGTCAGCGAGATCGTGGCCATGGGGCGATATCCCTTCCTGGGTCGCCTGGAAAGGGTTTCGACGAGCGACAAACAACTCGTGCGGCGCGCCCTCCGGCTGACCGGAACCGAGCAGTTCGCGCAGAGACCCATCTCCGAGCTTTCCAGCGGCGAGCGGCAACGGGTTCTGATGGCGCGGGCCGTCGCTCAGCAGCCGCAACTTCTGATACTCGATGAGCCCAACGCCCACCTCGACATCAAACACCAGATTTCCATCTTCCGATTGCTCCAGAAGCTCAACCAGGAGCAGGGTGTCACCATCGTGGTCGTTCTCCACGACTTGAGTATGACCGCGGCTTTTTGCCAACGTGTTGCCGTCATGGCCGAGGGTCGCCTCATCCTGGAAGGCGAGCCGCGCGAAGTGATCACGGCCTCGATGATTCGCAGAGTTTACGGCGCCGAAGTAGCCGTGGAACGCACCTCCGATGGGGTGCCGTTGCTGAGTTACCGGCCCGACGGCGGTTCCTGAAAGGCGTTCCTGACGTACCCAAGCCCTTTCGAAGGTTGCCCAGATGGCGAGATTGAGAAGAAGCAAAACAGCCGAGTTGCCCCGCTCCAGTGAACAAAGGCGTTGGTTTTCACTGATCTCGCTGGTTGCTTTCTCGGTCTTGGTTCTGGGCTATCTGTGGGGGGCCAAGTTTGAATACGCCCATCGGGCCTACTTGGCGATCGTTTTTGCCGGGGTTCTCTTTCTGACGCTGGTCAACCATCTCGTGCACAACGACGACCTCGGCAAGTTGGGGCTGCGCTTCGACAACCTGGGGAAGGCCACGACGCGCTACGGATTGGCGACCTTGGCCGCTTGCCTGCTGATCGCCGCGGCGGGGCTCGTCGGAGGGCGATTCGAGGCCCCCTCTTGGACAGCGATTCTGCTCTATATGCCCTGGGCCGCTATCCAGCAACACCTGTTGCAGAATTTCCTGCGTCTGCGGGCCACGGAGGTGCTCGGGGAAAAACAGGGCACGGCCTGGGGTGCGGCGTTGCTGGCGGCTGCTCTGTTTGCTGCCTTCCACCTTCCCAATCCGGTTCTGGTGACAGCGGCTTTCGCCGGCGGACTGCTCTGGTGCGGACTCTTCACCCGGGTCCCCAGTCTCCCCTGGGCCGTGCTTTCTCAAACTCTGATCACGACCACACTTCTGCTCTTCTTCAAATACACGCCTCTCAATCAGTTTGAAGTCGGAATGCCCGGATTCCGCTACGACTACTACGGCTCGGGAGTCAAGGTCGCCGCTGGCTACGACGCTCAAGGGAAGCCTTTTGTGGCCACGCTTCCAGGACCGGACCGGGGCGTCACGGCGAGAATCCGGCTCTACGACGACGCCGGGCATCCGAAAGCGGGGTGGACAGCGTTTGAGAGCCTGGATTTCTCAGGTGAGATCGCCGTGGGCGATTTGGGGTACGGGCCCGGCGACGAAGTAGTCGTTGCGGCAGGACCCGGCCGGCGCAATCCACCGCGAGTCAGGGTCTACGATCGGCAGGGGAATCCGTTGGCAGATTTCCTGGCGGAACAGGTGGGAGGGTCGGGTTTCGGCGCTTGGGTCTCGGTCCGTTGCGGGCGCATCTACGCTGGCCCGGGTCCGGGCCCCGGCGCGCCTCAGGTCCTGGCCGAGTACAGCCCCCAAGGGAGACTCTTGAGAAGCTGGTTGTTCGACGACCTGGGATTCGTCAACGGACTGCGCGGAACCGGGTTGTGCCCCCGAGGTGAGACTCGAGAACCGGCCCGGATCGTCCTCTGGGCCAGCGATATCGCCGTCAATCCGTCAACCGTGGTCGTGGTGGACACCCGAACGAAAGTTCGGAAACCCATCGAAACGATTCGAACCACTTTCGGTGCCCAGGTCGCCTTGGTCCAAATCGAAGATCATCTGGCTTTCGCCCTGGCCCCCGGGCCCCTTCGGGGATACCCTGCCTTGATTGCGGTGACGACATTCGAGGGCCGTCGCCTCTCGGAGTTTTCGGCCATCGACGACCCCGACAGCCACGGCGCCAATCTGGCCGCAATCGACATCGACGGCGACGGAGTGGAAGAACTTGTTCTGGGCCAGGGAATCGGCCCCGGAAGATTGCCCAAGGTATGGCTCTTTTCGATCGAGGGCGAGCTGAGAACCAGCTGGGAGTTGCCGTCGGGCTAGCCCTCATGCATCGGGTTTCGTGGCGTGTGGCAAACACCGCGCGCCGACTCT
>JBFGHF010000015.1:0-15465 GCA_041578355.1 Acidobacteriota bacterium | reverse complement strand
CCGGCAAGACGGCCACCCTGCTGCAACGTGCCAAGCTGCCCGAGGTTCTTGCCGATCTTCCCGCCGGGAAGAAGCCTCGAGTCTGGATGCATGCGGTTTCCGTGGGTGAGGTGAGAACCATCGCGCCCTTGGTGCCTGCGTTGAAGAAAGTATTCGGTGACGTTTTGATCTCGACGACCACCGAAACCGGACAGCTCTTGGCCCGCCAGCTCTTCGAAGGCGAAGCCCGGGTTTTTTATTTTCCCTTGGATTGGAAATGGCTCTGCCGCCGATACCTGCGCAGGGCCCGGCCGGACTTGATCCTGCTGGCGGAAAGCGAGTTTTGGCCGGGTTTCCTGGGAGCAGCCACGCAGCTGGGGATTCCGGTGGTCCTGATCAACGGGCGCATCTCCGACCGATCCTTCCGGCGCTACCGCCGATTCCGGTTTCTGATTCGACACCTGCTTCAGCCGTTCAGCCACCTGTGCATGCAGACCAAGGACGATGAACGACGAGTCCTCGCCCTGGGCGCCGCGCCCTCCCTGGTCACGGCGACCGGCAATCTCAAGTACGACTACCGACTCCCCGCGAATCCGGCCATCCAACGGCTCGCCGCTCGCCTGCGAGCACTGCTCAAGCCGACCGAGGAATCGCAGATATGGATCTGGGGCAGTACCCGCGAAGGCGAGGAGGCGGTTCTTCTGGAAGCCTTCAAGAGCTTGCACTCGGAGTTTCCGGACCTCAATCTCCTGGTGGCGCCGCGCCATCCTCATCGCGCGCCGGAGGTGGCGGACCTGCTTCGACAAGCCGGCCTGAATTCGGTTCTGAGATCGGAGCTTGCCGACGATGTTCGAGGAGGCGGGCCGGGCGGCGCGACGGCCGTCGTTCTCGACACGATCGGGGAGCTCGCCCAGCTCTACAAGATCGCAGACTTGGTTTTCATCGGAGGGAGCCTTGTGCCCTGGGGCGGTCACAACATCATCGAGGCTGCCAATTTCGGCCGTCCCATTCTGTTTGGTCCCCACATGCAGAATTTCCGCGAGATCTCACAAGACTTCCTCGAAGCCTACGCCGCACTGCAGGTGGGGTCGCAAACGGATCTGGCCGAGAAAACCCGTGAACTGCTCAAGGACCGGGCGGCTCGACAGTGGTTGGGCCGCAACGCCCGGGCGGTGATCCGCAACAACCAAGGTGCGCTGGCCAGGACCATGAGGATTGTCAGGGAGTGTTCAGCTAGAAGTGGAGCGATCGATCATTCGGTGAAGTGACCTCCAGCGATCGCACCGGCCATCGAAAGCCCGCGGCCTGTTAAAGTCTGGGTGGTGCCTCTTGGATAACCAGAACGTGCAGAATGCCGAGCCCCACCTACCGTTCGGCTCGCAAGACCCCTCAGCTCTGAAGATTCAAGCGTCCCGGCTGTTCTCACTCCTGACTCGACTAAGAGCTTTTCTTTATCGGAAGGGAGTCTTCCGCTCTCACCGGCTCAAAAGCCCGGTGATCTCGGTGGGGAATTTGACGGTGGGAGGCACCGGCAAAACGCCGGTAGTCGCTTATCTCGCCCGAGTGCTGATCAAGAGCGGGAGCAACCCCGTGATCCTGAGCCGGGGCTACGGCGGCAGCCCGAACGCATCGGTAACCGTGGTCAGCGACAGGACCGGATGCCGGAGCGAAGCGGACCAGTCCGGCGACGAACCTTACATGCTGGCCCGCCAACTCCCCGGCGTACCAGTGGTTGTGTCAAAGGACAGGGTGCTGGCGGGTCGACGAGCGGAGGAGCTCTGGGCTCCGGTGACTCTCATCCTGGACGATGGCTTTCAACACCTCCGTTTGCAGCGGGATCTGAATCTTCTTCTGATCGATGCCACCGATCCTTTCGGCAACGGTTTTCTCCTCCCGGCGGGTCGGCTTCGGGAGCCTCTGGCCGCGGCGCGACGCGCCGACCTGGTGATCATCACCAGAGCACATTTCGCCGATACCGAGCAGATCGAGCTCGAACTGCGCCGCTACCACCCTCACGTCACGATCTCCTATTTTCATCACGACGCGGTCGGAATCTACGACCTCTCCGACGGGACGCGCCACCGAATCAGTGATTTTTTCAACCAGCAAGTAGTGGTCATGACGGGACTGGGAAACCCGGCCGTCTTTCTCAGAGATCTCGAGCACTATCAGATCGGAATCGCCGAAACCCGGCTCGTTCGCGATCACCACCGATATGTCCAAGCCGAGCTCGACAAGGCTTTGTCAGCCGTTGAACGACACCGGGCAGTGTGCCTGCTGACCACCGAGAAAGACGCCGTTTGGCTGCAGAGACTGCGCTTCTCGAGCGGCCAGGTCTGTGTCTTCGAGATCGAAGCGAAGCCCGAAGATCCGGATGGATTCGAGACGCTCCTGCGGGACGAACTAAAGGCCTGCCTGGACTTGCAGCCAACTGTCGGGTCGAACTAGAGTTCGAGACTGTCGGGGGGGACCGGCCGGGCGCAGGAAAAGGGTCGATTCCGCTCGAAGAAGCAACGGACAGTTCTCGTGATTGAAGTCGATCAGCCCATCTGGATTCGCGGCACCGATTGGATCGGCGATGCGGTCATGTCGGTTCCGGCGCTGCGCGAGGTTCGCCGCCTCCATCCGAGATCTCCCATTATTCTGATCGTGCGGTCCTGGGTTTCAGGCCTTTACCAGGGACAGAACCTGGCGCAGCGAATTGTCGTGCTACCCGACGACGAAGGTGCATTGGCAGGCTTGGCGAGGCTGCGCCAGGAGATGCGGACCGCCAGGCACACAATCCTTTTCAAGAACGCCTTTTCGGCCGCCTTGGCTGCGTGGTGGGCGGGAGTTCCGGAACGCGTGGGGTATGCCACCGACGCACGCAGATACCTGCTGACTCGGCTGGCCGTCCCCAGAATCCAGGAGCGAGGCCTGCATCAAGTCTTCTACTATCTCGACCTGCTCTACCAGACTGGAGTCTCCACCATCGACTACATCTCCAGCAACTTCGAAGTTGAAATACGCCTGGAAGCATCCAGAGAAGGCCTGGCGGAGGCGCGGGAACTGCTCGCGGAGCATCGAATCCGTCCCGATCGTCCGCTGGTCGTGATCAACCCGGGAGCGTTCTTTGGCTCGGCAAAGCGCTGGTTCGCCGACCGCTATGCTCAAGTCGCCGACCTCGTCATTGAGAATCTGGGGGCCGAGGTGGTGATCATTGGATCTGCTTCTGAACGCCGAATAGCCGATGAGATCGCCCATTTGATGAAAGCCCGTCCCCACATCCTGAGCGGTCGGACCTCTCTGCCGGGATTGATGGGGCTCCTGACCGAATCCGATCTGCTGTTGACAAACGACTCCGGTCCCATGCATCTGGCGGCGGCGCTCGACGTACCCCAGATCGCACTGTTCGGATCCACGGACGAGCAGGCGACGGGGCCTCTCGGCCGCAATTCGCTGGTGGTCCATCGACACGTCGAGTGCAGTCCCTGTCTGCTCCGGGAGTGCCCTTTGGATCTGCGTTGCTTTCGGGCGATACAGGTCGAAGAAGTTTTCGCGGCCGCCAAAACGATTCTGATCGAAAGAAACGGAGGACGCCGCAATCGCCGCGCCCCACTCCGATCGTAGCCATGAACCTTTCCGATTCCGACCCTTTAGCCCGCATGACTGATCAGGGTTCGTCGCGAGGCGTCGCAAGCGCCGCGCCGACACCCGTCCGCCGAAGCCTTGGCGGAGGAGGAAGGCGTTCCGCCCCGGGCCCCCGCAGTCGTAGTCGTGCACTACGTCGAGGAGGACGAGGGTGGGCGACGCAGTCGGCCGGGATGATAACGGCGCCGCAGCGGAAGCCTGGTGAATCATCCGGGTTAGAGACTCAGACCTCCGGCCGCGACGATTCCGAGAGGCAATTCCGGGCGGCGGGGCCTGGGTTTGAAAAGAGCCTGCGTCGAGCGGTTTTCCTGGACAGAGACGGGACTCTCATCGAGGACGTCGGATACCTTGACACGGTCGAGAATGTCAGAATCCTACCTGGCGCCGTCGACGCGTTGCGCAGGTTGTGCCGGGAAGGATACATGTTGGTCGTTGTCACTAATCAGTCCGCCGTTGCCCGCGGACTTCTCAGCGAAGAGGAACTTTCGGGGATTCACGGATTCATCGTTCGGGAATTCGGCGAAAAGGGCGCTCCCCTGAGCGCGATCTACTACTGCCCGCACCATCCCCAGGCTCCGAAGGCGGAATACCGGAAAGACTGTGAGTGCCGAAAACCGGCTCCGGGGCTGCTCCTTCGCAGTGCCTCCGAGATGGGAATCGACCTCTCCCGAAGTTGGATGATCGGTGACTCCGGCCGGGATGTCGAGGCGGGACTGAGAGCGGGTTGCCGGGCCGCGATTCTGATTGGGCCGTCCGGGGATGCGCCTCCTTCAAAGCGGCGAGGGTCCGAGCCACAAACCCTCGAGCACAGAGTCGCGGACCTGCTGGCGGCCGCGAAGTTGATCCTGGGAGCGGACTCTTGAATCCCCAACTCTCCAAGTTGTGCGACAGTTTTTCAGGGAGACGCGTCGTGATACTGGGCGACTTCCTGCTCGACGAGTTCGTCTTCGGCGAGATATCGCGCATCTCCCGCGAAGCTCCGGTCCTGATCCTCTCCTACCGAGAGACCGATTGGCGACCGGGAGGCGCCGCCAACACGGTGGCCGGAGTGGCCGCTTTGGGAGCCCGGGCCGTGCCGGTCGGTTTCGTGGGCGACGACGCTCCGGGTAGGCGTCTACTCGACCTTTGGGGCCCCCCGGTCCACTCCCAGCACGTCTTCGCCGACCCGGAGCTGAGGACGACACGAAAAACACGGATCTTGGCCGGTTCCCTGCACTCCTTCCGCCAGCAGGTGACCCGGATCGACTACGAGCATCCGCACCCGCTCGCCGAGGCCCGCGAGAACCGTCTCGCCGACTCGTTGACGGACCTCATCCCCTCGGCCGACGCTGTGATCGTGTCCGATTACAGTTTGGGGACCGTCACCAAACGGCTGGGCGACTTGGCGATCCAACTCTCCAGGAAGCACGGGAAACCGATCGTGGTCGACTCGCGATTCCACCCCGATCGTTTCAAGGGGGCGACGTCCATCACACCGAACATTTCCGAGGTCGAGCACGTCGTCGGGGAAAAGTTGTCCGACGTGACCAAGCTCGAGAGGATCGGCGGGCAACTCTGCAAGAACTGGAAACTGGACAGCCTGCTGGTCACCCGCGGCCGCCACGGCATGACCCTCTTTCAAGAAGCGGGCTTTCGACATTTCGAAGCTTACGGAACCGATCAGGTGGCCGACGTGACGGGGGCCGGCGATACCGTCACGGCAACCTATACGACGGCGCTGGCCAGTGGAGCCGACTACGAACAGGCGGCAGGTTTGGCAAATATCGCAGGGGGGATCGTTGTGACGAAGAGGGGAACCGCCACCGTCTCTCTGAGCGAGCTTCGTCGTGCGGTCAAGGACGAAGGAGTATGAGTCGGGACAAAATCAAAGCCCTCGACGAGTTGGAGCGCCTGCTCGCGAAGAGCAGGGCGGCGGGCAAGAAGGTCGTGATGACCAACGGATGCTTCGACCTACTCCACGTCGGGCACGTTCGGTATCTGCAGGGCGCTCGCGAACTGGGAGAGGTGTTGGTGACCGCGATCAACAGCGATCGCGCCGTCAGAGCATTGAAGGGAGAAGGCCGCCCCTTGATGCCGGAGGGAGAACGGGCCGAATTGGTCGCGGCCTTGCAAGTGGTGGATTGGGTTGTGATCTTCGACGACATGACTCTCGATCACCTGCTTGGCCGCCTCAAACCGGAGATTCACGCCAAGGGGACCGACTATACCGTTGAGTCTGTTCCCGAACGGGAGACGGTACGGAGCTACGGTGGTAGCGTCGCCATCGTGGGAGATCCCAAGAATCACTCGACGCGTGATTTCATACGGCTGTTGGGAGAGAATCGTGAGTGAGGAATCATGACGGCGGTGAATCCTGCCTCTCCCGAGAAGCAACCGATCGAAGTGCCGGGCTCCCTGGACAGTTCGAAGATTGAGCGGATTCTGATCGTCCGCCTGAGTGCGTTGGGAGACATTCTGCACGCTGTCCCGGCACAGCAGCAACTGGCCCGGTTTTTCCCCTCCGCCCGGATCGACTGGCTTTGCGAGAGCCACTATCGGCCGCTGCTCGAGAGCATCTCGGGCATCACCAAGGTCTGGTCCTTGAACACTCGGGCTTGGCGTCGCAATCCGCTCTCGAGCCGCGACTTGCTGCGCCTGGTCCGAGATCTCCGTCGCTGCCGCTACGATCTGGCTCTGGACTTCCAGGGCCTGCTGAAGTCCGCACTGCTGGCCCGACTCGCCAGACCGCGATCGATTCTGGGTTTTCGTCCGGAACGATTCAAGGAGCGGGGAATCGACTGGTTCTACGATCTAGCGATACCGGGAGAGGCCGATCTCGATCGCCACATCATCGACACGAATCTCGATCTGGTTCGCCGGCTGATACCCGATTGTGACGGTGGCGCCCGTTTCGCGATTGAGATCCCCGCCCAAGATGAAGAACTGATCGATCGGGAACTGCGCGCCCTGGACGGTCAAAAGCCGGTTTTGATCAATCCCGGAGCCGGGTGGTCGACCAAACTCTGGCCGGCCGAGGACTACGGTCGTTTGGGAACCCTCATCGAACACCGGCTCCAGCTCCCGGTCGTGTACGCCTACGGCCCGGGTGAAGAGGCGCTCTTGGAGCGGATTCGACGGGTTTGGGAGCCGCGACGGGTGAGGGCCTTTCCGACGACGATCCTGCAGCTGGCGGCTTTGATCTCGCGATCCGCCCTGCTCGTAGCGGGCGACTCGGGCCCGTTGCACTTGGCTGTCGCATCCGGGATTCCCACAGTGGCGGTCCTCGGGCCGACCGCTCCCAGGAGAAACGGGCCCTATGCCGGCGACGATGAGATCGTGCGCCGCCGGCTGCACTGCTCGAATTCCTACCGCCGCACTTGCGACGAGTTCATTTGCATGGAGATTCCGGTCGAAACCGTCTTCGAAGCTGTGGTTCGGAGGTTGACCTCCATCGACCAGATCGTTCCCCTCGAGGTGACTCCCGATTGACCCGCTGGCAGCGTTTCCGAGTTCCGGCCGGTTTGGTCTTCGGACTCGCGATTCTCTACTTCAGTCGCCCTGCGCCGGCGTTTTTGACGATCGGGCTCGTGGTGGCGACGGCAGGACTGGCTCTTCGAATCTGGGCCGCCGGACACCTGGAAAAATGGCAGCGTCTGGCCATCTCGGGACCTTATCGCTGGACCAGAAACCCCCTCTATCTCGGGTCGGGCATCATGGGAATCGGAATGTCGATCGCGTCGACACGGCTATCGATTCTTTTCGCCTTCCTGGTCTGGTTCGCGGTTTTCTATTTTCCGGTGATGCGCCGCGAGGAGCAGGAGCTGCAAAGCAGCTACGGACCGGAGTACGAGATCTACCGCAAGCAGGTGCCTCTGTTCTTGCCGAGCCCTTGGGCGCCGTTCCGGAATGAAGAGACCTCCGCCGGCAACTTTTCCTGGGGACGCGTCATCTCGAATCGTGAATACAATGCGGTCATCGGGTTCCTGGCTGTTGGAACTTTTCTGACCGTGAAGATGTTGTCGACATGAGAACGGCGAGCACAGCTTTGCTGATCATCCTGACCACCGGCTTGTCGGGTTCGGCGCGATCGGTGTCTCCTCTTTCGGAGTCCGGGCAATCGAATTCAAGGCCCCTGCTGGTGGCCAACCGGGTACTCGCCAATCTGCCCTTTTCGGAGGGTGAAGAACTGGTCTACGAGATCAACTGGAAGCCGATCTTTCTGTTTCCCGCCTTCAAGGCAGGCGAGTTGCGCATGTCGGTCCGCAAAGACAGCTATCAGGATTCGCCCGCCTTCAAGATCTCCGCCTGGGCGTCATCGGGAGGGTTGCTCAAGTCGGTGGCCAAGCTCGACGTACGAGACTATTTCGAGTCGATCATCGACGGCCGGGATCTCAAATCGCACCGCTTTCTCCACCGCAAACGGCAGAATCAGACCCGCAGGGACCTGGAGATCACATTCGACTACGGGGAGAAGCTGCAATTCATCCGGGAAGTCGACGTGTCACAAGATCCTCCCCGGCAATTGCGGGACGAAGTGCGCCGGTCCATTCCCGAAACGGTCGTGGACACGCTCTCGGTCTTCTACGCGGCGCGCTTCACGGCTCTGCAGCCGGGCTCTCTCTATCGCATCCACCTGAGCGACGGCGGAACCATCAAGGACGTCGCCATCCGCGTGGAACGGCGCGAGAGGATCAACATAGCGATGGGGCGCTTCGATGCCGTCAGAATCAGCACCGAGGGACAGCTCTTCAGGGGCGGCGGAGAGTTCCGGATCTGGTACTCGACCGATGACCTGCGAATTCCCCTCAAGTTCGAGGCCGACGTCAAGTTCGGCAAGGTCTACGGTCAGATTCTCCAATTGCAGAGTCGGCACCTGACTCGGAGCGTGATCCGCAATCAGTGAGCGGCCCCATCCGACTCGCCGCTCTTGCAGCGGTTCCGCGTCGAATGCCCGGAAGTTTCGCGAGAGGTCCGTGATAGAATCGGGATGGCAAGTGGAGAGGGCGATCGCCGCCCGGTCGTAGTGTCCGGGGGGAGGAAAGTCCGAACACCAAAGGGCAAGCGTGCTTCCTAACGGGAAGGAGGGGCAACCCTACGGAAAGTGCCACAGAGAACAGACCGCCCCTGCCGATGAGGCAAGGGTAAGGGTGAAACGGTGGGGTAAGAGCCCACCGCTCCGATGGTGACATCGGAGGCACGGTAAACCCCACGCGGTGCAAGGCCAAATAGGCCCCGCTTTCGAGCCGGCCCGGCTCACTTGCCGATTCGATCGGCAAAGACGGGGCGGGTAGGCCGCTGGAGAGACCGGGGCGACCCGGCTCCTAGATGAATGATCGCCTCCGAGGGTGTCTCACGCCACTCGCAGACAGAATTCGGCTTACATCTCTGCTTGCCCCAAGCCCCATCCAGAACCGCGGCAGGTTCCGTCTCGCAAACCCCGGAGGTTCGACTGTGAAACCAAAACACCCCCTCAACCGGAGGGAGTTCGGCTTTCTCGCCGCCGCCACACCTTTGGCCCTGAGCCGCAAGAGCTGCGGGATTCCCCGATACTCCGGAGGGCTGACCGACGTCCCCGGGATTCGAGTCGGTCACTTCACCCATTCCAAACGGCCCACCGGCTGCACCGTGGTCCTTTGCGAGGATGGCGTCGTGGCGGGCGTCGACGTGCGCGGCTCGGCGCCGGGAACGCATGAAACCGACCTGCTCGATCCGATCAACACGGTTCAACACATCCATGGAGTCGTTCTTTCCGGCGGTAGCGCATTCGGCCTGGAAACAGTCTGGGGAGTGGTTCGTTTCCTGGAGGAGAAAGGCAAAGGCCTGCGAACCGCGGACGCGTCGATTCCGATCGTCCCGGCCGCCATCCTTTACGACCTGGCGGTCGGAGACTCCAGTATTCGTCCCGATCGAGAGAGTGGCTACAAGGCTTGTCAGAATGCCACCGACGGCCCCGTCGCCGAGGGGAACGTGGGAGCGGGCAGCGGCGCCACTGTGGGCAAGATGCTGGGTCGGCGTCGTGCGATGAAGGGCGGACTGGGAACCAGTCTGCTCCAAGTCGGGGACCTCAAAGTCGCCGCCTTGGCGGTGGTCAACGCCGTCGGTGACGTCTTGGATCCTGCGACCGGTCGACTCCTGGCCGGGGCGCGCGGCGAAGACGGACGCACACTGATTGGAACCGCCCGCTTCCTCACAAAGAACAAACCGGCCGAGCTTCCCGCTCCGATCGAGAACACCAGTTTGGTGGTGGTGGCCACGAATGCTCGGTTCGACAAGGCGGCGAGCAAGAAGCTCGCCCAGATGAGTCAGGACGGTCTGGCGCGCGCTGTCAATCCCGTTCATACCCCCTACGACGGTGACACCTGCTTCGCCCTCTCCACGGGTGAAGTCTCGGGGGTCGACCTGGCGCACGCGGGGGTTCTGGCTGCGGAAGCCACATCGATGGCGGTGGTCAGGGCAGTCATGACGGCGACGGGAATCCCAGGCTACCCCGCCTACTGCGACCTGGCGAGCGACCGACCCGAGGGGTGAGAGCAGCGCGCCGCCTTAACGCCTCTCATTGCCATCCGAGCCAACCCGGCCCCCGTACCACTCGGCCGGGAGTTTCCCCGGTGTGATCCCCGTCCTTGAGCACCTGCACCCCGTTTACAAAGACGTGAACGACTCCGGTCGAGTACCGGTGAGGGTCTTGAAACGTGGCATGGTCCTCGATCTCGGCGGGGTCGAAGACCACGATATCCGCGTAATACCCTTCGCGCAGGCTTCCGCGATCGCGAATCTTGAGATTCTGGGCTGGAAAAGAAGTGAGACGACGGATCGCCTCCTGCAGGGGAACAGCCTGTTCGTCACGCACGTATTTCCCCAGCAGTCGCGCGAAGTTTCCGTAAGCCCGGGGATGGGGGTTGGATTTGAGAAAAGGCCCTTCCGGGGCCAATGATCCGGCGTCCGAACAGAAACTCACCCAGGGAAGCCCCACTTGACGGCGCACATTCTCTTCCGACATCAGGAAATAGACCGTCCCCACGCGGCTCTCATCTTCGATCACGAGGTCGATCGCCGTCTCTTGCGGGGAAGTCCCTCGATCTGCGGCCACCTCGGCGAGCGTCTTTCCGGTTAAAGGCTTGAGCTCGTCGGAACGAAACCCGACCAAAAGAACGTTCTCGGCGGAACCGGCGGCCAACATCAGGTTCTCCCAGTCATCCGACTCGGTTCGCATCTCCTGAAGGACGCGCCGGCGCGTGGGGGGGTCTTTGAGTCTCTCGATCCAGCGTTCCAATCCTCCTTCTTGGACCCAAGGCGGCATGGAGGCGTCGAGTCCCGTCGCCCCCGCGGTGTAGTTGTACATGTCGGCCGTTATCTTCAAGCCATCGGCCTGCGCCTTCTCGATTCTCTGAATCGCCATGTCCAGCTTGTGCCAATTCGATCGGCCGGCCGCTTTGAGATGGTAGATCTCCGCCGGAAGGCCCGCTTCGCGAGAGATGGTGATCAGTTCCTCGATTCCCTCCAACAGGCGGTTGCCCTCGCTCCTCATGTGGGAGATGTACATTCCGCCGAATTCAGCCGCGGCCCGCGAGAGTTCGATGAGTTCATCCGTTTCGGCATAGAAGGCCGGCGCATAGATGAGCGACGATCCGACTCCCACCGCCCCTTCCTCCATGGCTTGACGGACCAAGTCCTTCATACGCTGCAATTCTGGGGAAGTCGGGGGCCGATTCTCGTACCCGAGTTCGTGAATACGGACCGTCGTGGCACCCACGAAAGAAGCTACGTTGCAGCTCACGCCACGACGCTCCAACGACTCCAGGTATTCGCCCAGGGTGGTCCAGTCGATGTCAAAACGGTAATCGGACTGGCGGGAGATCATCTGTTCCTTCATGGCCGGTGTCAGCGGTCCCATCGACGAGCCTTCGCCGAAGACCTCGAGAGTCACACCCTGTCGGATGTCGCTCTGGGAACGACCGTCGACGAGCAGGGACTCGGTCGCCCAGCTCAGCATGTTGATGAACCCCGGAGCCACGGCCATCCCGTGGGCGTCGATCTCAACACGGCCGGTCGCTCGAAGGGCAGGTCCTACTGCGGCGATTCGGTCTTCCTCAACAGCAACATCGGCCACCAACGGAGGGTCGCCGCTGCCATCGTAGACCGTGCCGTCACGGATGATCAGGTCGTAACTGGGGACCGGTGAGCATGCGGTCAGGATGAGCAAGAGGATAAGGATTCTAGCCAAAGCGCACATTCAAACCTCCATGGTTGCGGCCAGAATACCATTCCCGAAGACCACCGGTTGCCGTTCAGGTCGCAGTGCCGTGACAAAAGGAGGCTTTGAGCGTGGAGCCATCGGTCAATCCCGGAGTTAAGGACTCCTCCCAAACCGGAAACGGGGATTTGTTGTAACTTTACAGGTGAAATTCGAATCCTATAACGACGGAGGTCGAATGAAGTATAGATCTGCTCTTAGTCTGGCCGTGATACTGCTGGCTGCAAGCGGCGCGTTTGCCTTTCAGCAGAGCTCGGTCCCCAGGGCGCCGATCAATCTCGCGGTCAACGGGGATTATCAAGGTGCGGTGGCTGTCGCTCATCTCACCTGGCAGGATGAATCCCAAGACGAAACCGGGTTCGAGATTCTCCGCTCGGACAACAACGGAGAGTTTCGAGTGGTCGGCATGGTGGGGTCGAATACGGTCCGCTACGACGACAAAGTGGGGAAATACATAACAGGCGCCTTCGCCTACAAGGTTCGCGCTTTCAACCAATCGGGAAAAAGCGAGCCCTCCAATCAAGCATCGGTCTGGTTCTAGGCCGACTCTCGCCACCTCCAATCCGCTTCCCCCGCTGCTGTCGAACAGAGCGCGACTCCGGTGCGAAGCTTGCTACGCTCGTCCTCGGTCTGCAGTAGAATGGTGGTTGCATGCGGGAAAAATCCCTTTCCTTCAATCTCGAGCCCACATTCCGATGCAATCTGGGCTGCGAGATGTGCCCCAGGTTCTCCAGCGAGGATCCGCATCTCGACATGTCCGAGAGAATCTACGAGCGCATCCGTTCCGCCATGGTGTACGCCCACACCGTGGATTTCACGGGATGGGGCGAGCCCATGTTGCATCCTCGGATCTATGAGATGGTGGCTCAGGCGAAGGAGATGGGATGCCTCGCCACGATGACCTCCAACGGCACGATCTTCAACGAACGCAACAGCTTATCGCTGATCGAAGCCGGGATGGACCGTCTCACGGTCTCGGTCGACGGAATGAGCCCCGAGACCTTCGACGCGATTCGCATCGGGGCGAGCTTTGAGCGAGTCACGGCGAATCTGCAGAGGCTCACTCGACTGGTCGGCGCTCGCAACAGCCCGCTCCAGCTGGGGATAGCATTCACCATCCAGGAGTCGAACGCCTTCGAGTTAGAGGAGATTCTGCCCTGGATGAACCGGGTCGGCGCCCAGACGCTCCACATCAAGCAGCTCAACGTCATTTCGAACAGTGACGACTGGAACCGCAGTTTTCTCAAATATCGCCTGGCCCCTCGCCAGGAAAACGGGGACCGCTTGAGCGAGTTGGAGGGCCGCATAGAGGCCCTTGCCTCCCGAGCCGAGGACGAGGGATTGGAAGTTTTGATCCACTCCGAGATGCCCCTTCAATCTCGATTGGTGGGAAGACATTGCCTGGCCACTCCGCTTGAATCGGTCTACTTTTCATTCGAGGGCCGGATGGCGCCTTGTTGTCATTTCGGTCACCACGTGAGCCGATTCTTCGAGGGCCGGTTCCATCCTCCGTCGGCCCTTTTCTTCGGCGACATAGGCCAACAGGACTTTCTCGAGGTTTGGAACTCAGCGGCTTTTTATCAGTTCAGGGACGGCTTCGAAAAAGAGGATTATCCCGAAGAGTGCCGGACCTGCTATCTGCTTTACGGGAAATAACAACCTTGAACCCGATGTCGATTCAGTCCATCAAATCAAATATGCCCTCGGCGCAAAGAAGAACTCTTCCGACCAGACTGTCACCGGCCGTCCTCGCCTTGCTGCTCCTCGCTCCGACCTGGCAGGCCGACTCCATCGATCAAGCCGTGATCCCCGCCAAAACGGAGATTTTCATCACTTTGGAGCGCACCATCAACACCAAGACCGCCAGTGAAGGCGACCGATTCTACGGCGTGACGGATGTACCGGTGACGTTTCAGGACAAGACGGTCGTTCCGGTGGGAAGCTATGTGATCGGATTCGTCGATTTTGCCGACAAGCCAGGCCGTTTGCGCGGCAAATCGGAGCTCCGCCTGCGCTTCGACACGGTGATCCTGCCCAGCGGCATCACTCGAAAAATCGAGGCTGTTGTGCAGTCGGCCGAAGGCCAGCGTCGCGATCCGAATGACGAGGAGGGCACCCTGGAGGGCGGAGGCAGCCAAACGTCCGAAACCGCCACGACCGGCGCCGGCGGCGCTGTCACCGGGGGCGTCATCGGTGGACTTTCAGGCGGCTTGAAGGGTCTCGGTGTCGGAACCGGCGTGGGAGCGGCTACGGGAGCTCTGATCGGCCTGCTCAAAAAAGGTCAGCACGTGGTCCTGCAGCGAGGCACCTCCGTCACAATCCAGTTGGAAAACGACATCCGATTCGTCAAACTCGACGCCGCGCCTGGAACTCCCTGAGCCTGCCACCAATCGAACCGCGCGCAATGCCCCCCAATGCCCCCCGTCAGGACTTTTAGAGGCTGTCTCCAAAAGGCAGGGTTTTGGGGTCGCGGCCCCTTCTTTGGAGTGCGGGGGCTTGCTCCCGCTTTTCCCAGAATCTCGTAATTCCTTTTTTTGATAAGAATTTGCAGATGAGAAAGCGGTGGCAAGCCAGCGCACTCCAAAGGGCTCAGATGCGATCGTCGCAGTCTTGAGACAGTCTCTTTCAGTCCTGGGTCGATTCGATGTCCCCGCCGATCCGGGCACCACTCCTCAGCAACGCGGTACCGTCAGCGGCGGGGTGGTGGTCAAGATTCCGCTTGAACTCTTCGATCGGAAGACTGGGCACCCTCTTCGAACAGGAGACCATCGACAAAGGCCTCGGGGGAGAACTCGATCAGATCCTCGAGCTTTTCGCCTACTCCGACGAAGCGGATCGGTATTTCCAGGTCCTTGCGAATGGCCGCCACAATCCCGCCCTTTGCCGTCCCATCCAACTTGGTGACGATCACACCCGTGACGCCTGACGAACGCATGAACTCGCGCGCCTGGATGAGACCGTTCTGGCCGGTGGTGGCGTCCACGATCAGATAGACCTCGTGGGGCGCGCCGTCGACCTCGCGAGCGGCCACGCGTTTCATTTTGTCGAGCTCCTCCATGAGGTTGCGCTTGGTGTGGAGCCGTCCCGCCGTGTCCACGATCACGACGTCGCGATTTCGCGCCCGCGAGGCTGCGATCGCATCGTACAGAACCGCGGCCGGGTCCGCACCCGCCGATTGTTTGACGAAATCGGAATCGGTTCGCTCGGCCCAGATTTCAAGCTGTTCAACGGCCGCCGCCCGAAACGTGTCGGAAGCACAGAGCAGGACGCTCTTGCCCTGGCTCGAGTAGAGTCGAGCCAGTTTGCCGATTGTAGTCGTCTTGCCGACGCCGTTGACTCCCACGACGAAAACAACGGCGGGACCCTCGACCGAGCTGGGACCGGCAGCCGACTGGTCTTCGGCGAGAATCTTCAGCAGTTCCGTGCGGAGCAATCTTCTCACCTGGAAGGAGGTGATGAAGCGTTCCCCCCTCGTTTCTTCCCGGATCTGGTCGATAATCTCCATGGTCGTTTTCACACCCAGATCCGCCTGGATCAAAACGGCCTCCAGATCATCCAACTGCTCTTCGGTCAGACGACTTTGTCCGCTGCCCACGACATCTTCAATGCGAGCGCTGAGATCT
>JBFGHF010000014.1:0-15574 GCA_041578355.1 Acidobacteriota bacterium | reverse complement strand
GCGGCAGCACGACTCCCAGCGGTTTCATTTGATAGAGGCTGGCGTCGGTGCTGTAGATAAGGCGCGACACGTCGTCGAAGAGAACGTCCCCGAGGATCTTCCTCTTTAATTCCTGTTGCAGCCGCGAGATCCGCCTCTCATCCATCAGGCTGAACTGTAGCATGTCCCCGTGGCCCGAGCATCCTGCTCGGAATTCTTCAAGGCGAGGTGATTTGATGTCGGGAGGTCCCCTTCTAGGGGAGCCGATCACGACCTCGGAGGTCGTGCCCCGTGACTGAAGCCACGGAGGATTCTCTTGGCTAAAGCGATCTTGTGGACTTCGTCGGGGCCGTCGTAAATGCGGGCGGCGCGCTCCGTGCGGTAGAAGAAAGCCAAGGGCAGATCGTCGGTGATCCCGGCCGCGCCGTGGACTTGGATGGCCCGGTCCACAACCTCTTGCATCACCCGGGCGACCTGGAACTTGATGGCCGAAATGCGGTCTCGGGCCTCGGAGAGGCCGCCCTTCTCGAGGCGCCAGGCTGCTTCCAGGACCGAGAGCCGGGCACTGTCGATGGCCATCCGGCTGGTGGCGATCCAATCCTGGATGGTTTGCTGATTTCCCAGGGTGACGCCGGGCCGAATCTCGCGGCTCGCTGCCCGAGTGCACATCAGTCCGAAAGAGCGCTCACAAATGCCCAGCCAGCGCATGCAGTGGTGGATCCTGCCGGGCCCCAGCCGTCTTTGGGCGATGACAAATCCCTCCCCTTCCGATCCCAAGCGGTGAGAGATCGGCACGCGGCATTGCCGATAACGGATCTCGGAGTGGCTGGCCCATCCTTCACCCTGATGTCCCATGCAGGGAATGTTGCGGACGATCTCGAAGCCGTCGCTGTCGGTGGGAACCAGGATCATGCTGGCTCTCTTGTGAGCCGGCGCGTCGGGGTCGGTGACAGCCATGACGATTGCAAAGGCAGCGCCATCGGCACTCGAGGTGAACCACTTGCGCCCCTCGATGACGTAGTCGCTTCCCTCCCGGGTCGCTTTCGTTCCCAGCCAGACCGGATTGGAGCCGGGATGGTCGGGCTCGGTCATCGAGAAACAACTTCTCGTCTTTCCCTCCAGAAGAGGTGCCAGAAACTCTTCTCGCTGAGCCGGCGTGGCCAGCTCGCGGAGGACCTCCATGTTGCCGGCGTCCGGGGCCTGGCAGTTGAAGGCATAGTGCCCCAGTGGGCTCTGTCCCAGCTCGGCGGCCACCAAGCCGAATTGCAAAAGATCGAGGCCCATTCCCCCTTCCGATTCGGGCAGATGAGGAAGCCACCAACCCTTCTCCCTGACTGCCTCTCGCACGTCCTCCAAGGCCGAGGCGACCTCCCCGAAACCCTCTCGGAAGAACACCTCTTCGAGGGGGAAAAGCCTTTCCGCGACGAACTCTCTCAGCTGGGGCAGCAGCGCTGCGACCCGTCCGGGGATCGTAAAGTCCATGGCGCCGATTCTACCCTCTGAGGCCTGATAATGAGGGTCGGGGGGAAAGGGACGGGCTGTTCCTGTGTCCCTGGAATCCGGCTGCCCCGGTCACCGTGCCTCACTGCCCCGCGTTGACAAGGCGCCGACCGATGACCTGGCAGCGCCTGGATTTCCATTCCAGCTGCGGTTACTTTGGGTGGGCGATGGTCGAAGCGGCGGAAACGATTGGCGTCAGGGACGGCGAGGATTTCGATGCCCAACGTGTAGCCGAGTATTTGCACGGCCGCGTGGACCGCGCTGACGGACCCATGTTTGTCGAGCAGTTCGCCGGAGGGAAGGCGAATCTCACCTATCTGCTCAAGTTTCCCGGCGCCGAGTATGTTCTGCGCCGCCCGCCCCTGGGTCCCGTAGCCCCATCGGCTCACGACATGGCGCGAGAGCATCGTGTCCTGTCGAGGCTTTGGCGGTCCTTCCCCCCGGCCCCCCGAGCGCATCTATTCTGTGACGACCTCGAGGTCCTGGGGGCTCCCTTCCTGATCATGGAAAGGCGGCGTGGAATCGTCGTCCGGAAGGAGTTGCCGTCACAATTCGCTGAGGTTCCCCAGGCGGGCCTGCGGCTCAGCAAGGCGTTGATTCACACGCTGTCCGATCTGCACGCAGTCGATTTCGAAAAGGTGGGATTAGGCGAACTGGGAGAGCCGAAGGGCTTCCTCGAGAGGCAGGTCGAGGGATGGACTCGCCGCTGGCAGGCCACCGAATTGGGGGCTCCGCCCGAGATGGACCTCGCAGCCTCCTGGCTGAAACGGAACCTGCCGGAAACCCGGGTGTTCAGCTTGGTCCACAACGACTTCAAGCTCGACAACGTAATGTTCGATCCGCTCGATCCGGACCGTCTTCGCGCCGTCCTCGACTGGGATATGTGCACGCTGGGTGACCCATTGTCCGACCTGGGCGCATTGCTTGCCTATTGGTCCGAGCCCGATGATCCGCCCTATTTGAATCAACTACGGATGATGCCCAACCGGAACTTCCTGTCGAGAAGCGAACTGGTGCGCCGTTACCGAAAAGGGACGGGCTGTTCCACGGATGCGATCGGCTTCTACCACGCGCTCGGACTCTTCCGAGTCGCCGTCATCGTGGCGCAGATTTACGTGCGCTATCTGCGCGGACAGACGCAGGACCGCCGATTTGCAACCTTCGGAGATTTGGTGCCGGCACTGGCCCGAGCCGTCTGCGAGGTGGCGGGCGCCTGAAGATGGCGCAGGCGTCCCGACGCCGTTTTCCGGAGCGCAGCCTGGAAGGCTGCGCCACTCTTTAGCGGGTCCGGCTGATCCGGACCGAACTGATGCGATCGCCCCAGTCGGTTCCGTCCGGCCGAGCGCGGTTCAGGTCGGCGATCGAGCCAGTGGTGAGGCGCAGCATCCGGCCGCGGAAGCCCGCATCCTCGTAGAAGTCCACTTGCCAGCCGGCAGGGATGCAAACCGAGGACACAACGTCTCCCATCTCCAATGAATGGAGATCGGCGACCGAACTAGTGATGATCAGCGAACGCCCCTGGAAGTTGTTGTCCGCGTAGATCACCGGCCGGTCGGAGCAGGGGACTTGGAGCGCCGAGCTTTGCGGCGGCGGAGGCTGCGGAGAGGGTGTTTGTGGCGCGCCTTGAACCACCTGAAGGCTGCTCACGCGGTCTCCCCAGTTTCCTGCCGCCCGATGGAGGTCGGCGACTGCCGATCTGCCCCGCAATTCGAGGCGCTCACCTCGGAATCTGGTATCCGAGAAAAGCACAACAGTCCAGCCGGAGGGCACACAAACCGAGGACGCCGCGTCTCCCCAACCTTGAGCGTGCAGGTCCGAGATGGACTGGTCTATCCGCAGCGAACGCCCTCGAAAACTTCCGTCCATAAAGAGAAGCGGCCTGTAGTTGCACTCAGCAGGGGCTTGGGTCGGGACAGGGGTCGGCGCTGGAGCCGGCCTGGGAGGTGATGGTGTGGGAACTGGCAAAGGGGCTGGCGTACCGGGCTGCCCCGGTCCGGGCTGTCCGGGCTGACCCGGAACCTGCCTTTCACGATAAACCTGCACCGAGCTGATGCGATCTCCCCAGTTCTGGTTGTTGGGCCGGTCCCGTTTCAAATCCTCGATGGCATCGGGACCCACGATCTCGAGCCGGTCGCCTCCGTAGCGGTCGTGTTCGTAAAGGACGACTCGCCACCCGGCGGGCACGCACACCGAGGACGCCCCGTCGCCGATCCCCTGCCGACCCAAATCCGATTCGGAGTCCTGCAAACGCAGGTTGCCGCCGCGAAATCCATCATCGTGGAAGAGGATGGGGTACTCGTTGCAGGATGAGGGAACACGCCCGCCGAATCTGGGCCTGGGACGAAAGACTTGGATCGAGCTGATCCGGTCGCCCCAATTGACGCCCTGGGGTCTGTCGCGCTTGAGGTCGGAGATGAACACGGTGCCTTGAAGCTCCAGCCTGTCACCCCGGAAACCTTCATCGCTGTAGAGAATCACCCGCCAGCCCTCGGGGACGCAGACCGACGAGGCCTCGTCTCCCATGCCGTATTCTTCGAGGTCTTGGATCGACGAGGTAACTTCAAGGCTCTGGCCCCGTAAACCGTCGTCGGCGAAGATCACGGGCGACCGGGCACACACCTGCGATTGCCCAAATAGCGGGCTGATTCCCAGAAAGATCGCAAGAATGGCCAGAAGGAAGGCATTGAAAAGGAATCGTCTGCTCAACATGTTGTACCTCAAGCTTTCGGAACTACACTCGACCTCAATCGGCGGTCGGGGAACCCCTTTTCCTCCACCCACCCTGCCGCTCTCTGTCTACGATGGTTGATTTATAACAAAGTTTTGTCGTTCCTGGATTAAGTACCCCACCACGCCCGAGACCCCAGGCTCAAGACTTAAAGAGAGACCCCCCAACGACCGCGGGTGATCTGAAATCCGATGAGACCCAACTGATACGACTTGGGGGCAATCTCTCCGGTCGCCGTCCGAAGGATCAGTCGGACCAGGCGGTCGACTGCGTTGCCGGCGGTCTCATCCAGCACCAAGTCCCAGTCCCCAGGCCTGTCGGAAGGAGTGTATAGAAGTGTCGGCACCAACGGGTTGGCATTCAGTGGATGGCCGGGGCAGCGTGCCAGGATCAGATGAACTCCGGTTGCGCCCAGACCGCTGAGGATCTCAGACCAATCCCTCGTGGGCGAATCCATCAGATGCAGGCCAGCCGTGCCGGCCTTCTCTCCATAACCCAGTGTGGGCTGTCTTGGGCGATCCGCCCAGTCGGCCAAGACGTCCGGGCCCGGCTCGGCCAGGACGATGGTCGCGCCCGAGTCGGTGAGGCGACGTGCAAGTTCCGCGACCACCTCGGCACCCCGCCTGTCGACCTGACCCGGCGTGGCCAGGCCCACGGATAGCGTGTCCAGCCCTTCGACTCGCCGAAAGCCCTGCCCCACTCGATCTTTTCGGCTCTCGAACCAGTCTTGCACCTTCTCTGCGACACGGGCGATTCCTCCGTCGAGCTGGATACTGGCAAAACCGAAACGGGCCGGATCTTGGCCTGCTTCCGCGAGCTTCTGCCGGAAGTAGGCGTTATGGGTCTTCTCGCAGCCGTGTTCCAAGAGAAGCGCCAATGCAGTGTTGGGGTGGCGGAGATAATTGATCAGTGTCCGTGAGTAAAGGCTCTCTGTGATGCCGGCCGAGACTCCGCAACCCTCGGTATGAACCAATGCGGCGTATCGCGAGATTCCTCCCTCTTCCCGAGGTTGTCGATTGAGTCGATCTGCGATCATCTGTGCAACTTGACCCGAGCAAAGGCTGGTCGGCAGGATCAGACCGACGCGCTCGCTGGGGAGTTGCGAAGATTTCCGGATCTTCCCGGCGAGCCGCGCAGCGGGAATTCCCGTGAAGGTTGGCTCTGCCTCTCTGGGAGCTCGGAATTCTGTCTGCCGCCAGTCTCGCCAGATCGAGACTTGAGAATGACCTGCCTTTTCGCCGCAGCTGGATTCGCCCGAGGCGACATCGATTGCGCTCTGGAAGGTTCGGCGGGAGAGGGTCTCCATCGGTTCACCGTCGAGGAATGCGCCTGCATTGATGTCCATCTCGTGGGAGAGGAGCCGGTAGCGCCGCGTGGTGTTCATGATCTTGATGGTCGGAACGAAGGGAAAGTTGGTGATCGAGCCGTTGCCGGTAGTGAAAAAGATCAGGTTGGCTCCGGCAGCCACCTGGCCCGCGACGCTCTCCAGGTCGTTTCCCGGGCTGTCCATGAAGTAAAATCCCGCCTGGCTCATCCGCTCCGCGTAATCGATGACGTAGTCAAGGCGCACCTCGGGATCACGCTTGAGCGCCGCCCCGATCGACTTGAGTGTGATGTTGTAGAGCCCGCGGAAACGGTTGCCGCCCGAAGGATTGCCTTCCGCACTCGATCCATGCCAGGCCACTCGCTCCTTGAAGCGCTCGATCTTCTCGATCAGTCGCCGGGCGGTTTCCAAGCCGCGCACGTTGGACAGCAAGTAGGACTCGGCGCCGATCAACTCGTCGGTTTCGGCGAGATTGGCGGTCCCTCCCTGCGCGATGAGCTGGCGCGCCACCTGGCCCGCCAAGGGGTTCCCCGAGATTCCCGAGAATGCGTCCGAACCACCGCACTGCAGGGCCAGCTTGAGTCGCGAAACGGGTTGCGGAGAGCGCGACTGTCCCTCGAGCGATTTCAGCCACCCGGAAACCCTGCGATGCGCCTCCCGGAGGATCTTGTCGAGATCCGAATCGATGCTGAGAAAGTGGTGTGGCGTGGCTTCCAAGGGATAATCATGGCGCCGCATGAAATCCTGAAGCAGCGAGTTGTTGATCGGCTCCACTCCATAGTCGAGTGCCATGACGGCGCCGACGTTGGGGTGAACGATGAAGCCGGCCAATGTTCTGAGAACGATCTCCTCGTTGTTGGGTCGCGTCTCGGAGCCACCCTCGGTGTGAGTGACTGCCACAATCCCATCGACCGCAGGGACGGCAGCGGCGGCGTCTCGTAGCCGTTCGGCGATTCGGTTGGCGACCGAGGCGGTGCGCGAACTGGTCGCCAAGATCACGATCGCGTTGCGAGTGCCGACGCCGCGTCGATCTCCGCGATCGAATCCTCGGAAAAACATGGGCTGGACGGCAGAGACTTGCCGTCCGGGGCGGAGTTTCGATCCATCCACCTCGTAAGGGAAGAGCCGCAGGTCGGAAAAGTTGGGAGCGGGCGGCAAGGGCCGCGACCATCCGCGCAAGCGCAGTTCGCTCAGTACGCCTTCGTTGCACAGATAGGAGCCTGGAGCGATATCCCGCTCCGCATGCCCGAAAGGCAGGCCCCAGGAAAGCAGGGGCTGGCCCCGCCGTACGGCGCCCGTGGCCAAGCGATGACCCTCGGGGACATGGAAATCGGTGCTGAAAACAAACCCCTTTCTGTCGATCGCGCTCCCGGCTTCCAGATCCTGAAGAGCGATTGCACAGTTGTCATCAGACTTCGGCAGCCTGGCAACATCTTCGAAACGAAGGGGTTTCGCCATTCTCCCGTATCCTACCAAAGTCGTCGGCAGCATCCGCCGCGTGACCCTTCCGCACAATGGGAAAAAATGCCCAGAGAATGTCGAAGTCGAGAGCTCATCTTCGTTCTCAAAGATGAAAGGAAGCGCAAGGCTGAGATTGAGAGTGGTATCGTTGAGCATTTGCACCGAATTCTGAAGCGCTCGAGCACGATGCCTCGCAGCCTGAACTCGAGAAGGGGGCAAAATGAAGAATGTCAAGAGAGTGCTTATCGTGGTGGCCCTGTTGAGCCTGTCGAGCCTGCTGCTGGCCGCAGGAGATACCGACAAGAACAAGGTCAACCTGGACTTGCTCAAACAACTGGCCGGCGACTGGGTTCGCTTGGACGAAAAGGGAAATGCCACCGGCGAAGTCATCAGTTCGTTCCGGCTGATCGGCGGCGGATCTGCGGTCGTCGAGACGGTCTTCGGCGGGACCGACCATGAAATGGTTACTGTCTATTATCAGGACGGCGATCAACTGGTGCTGACCCACTACTGCGTCGAAGGCAATCAACCGGAAATGAAGGCCGCTTTGGCATCCACCCCCAAGCAGCTCGTGTTTGAATGCCAAGGCGGGGCGAACATGAAGTCCGATGCCGACCAGCACATGCATCAGGGCAAGATCGCCTTCCTGGGCAAGGATCGAATTCGGACCGAGTGGTTTCGCTACAAGGATGGTCAGCACAACTACACGGCCAACTTCACTCTGGCGCGAAAGAGCGAATAGCCGGCCCGAGCTGAACCGATCTGCGCTACGCGCGGTGCGCGGAGCCTCTCGAGACTCCGCGTCTCCCGCGTTGGCGCGCCCCCTCTAGAAAATCCCTTCCGCGTGACGGATTGCCAGGCCGCGCCAAAAGACATCCTTCCCTGCCGCATTCTTCACTCCAAAGAGCCCGGGTGGTAGCATTGCCGGGTTCCCGGTAGTGATGGCGAAGCGTAGAAGCACCAAGAAGCGAAGACTCCGAAAGGTCGGGGCCTCCCCGGGCACCCTGGTCCATATCGGTGCACACAAAACCGATCCGATCCGCATCCTCGTCTTCAAGTATCACCCGGAAGGCTTTACCGAGAGTGAAGTGGCCACGCCTGAAGAAGCATGCAGCCTGATCGAGCCAGGGAAGACCACCTGGATCAACGTCGAGGGTCTTCACAACGTCGAGCTGGTCCGTGAATTCGGCACTCGATTGGGTCTCCACCCTCTGACTCTGGAAGACATACTGCACACCCGTCAGCGCCCCAAGCTCGAGGAGTACGAGGAATACCTCTATGCGGTGGTGCGAATGCTCAACTGGGACGGGGATTTGCTCAGCGAACAAGTCAGTCTGATCCTGACCCCCGACCTGGTGATCACTTTCCAGGAACGCCAAGGAGACGTCTTCGATCCTGTGCGGGAGCGTATTCGTACCGGTGGGCACGGGCGCATCCGCAGGCTGGGAACAGACTACCTGTTTTACGCTCTGGTCGACATCATCGTCGACAACTACTTCCACATCCTGGAGGGAATGGGCGATCAAGTCGAGGAATTGAGCCTGCGTGTGCTTGCAGATCCCGACAGCAATCAGATGCGCGAGATCCAGCAGATGAAGGCCCGCATGGTGAGGCTGCGTCGATCCGTCTACCCCTTGCGGGACGTCATCAACCGAATCGAAAAAGCAAACCCGAAGCTCATGGGTCCCGACACCGGAATCTACCTCCGTGACGTCTACGACCACACAATCCAGGTCATCGAGTCGGTGGAAACGCTCCGGGACTCTACTTCGGGGCTGGTCGACCTCTATCTCTCCAGCGTCAGCAACCGCATGAACGAGATCATGAAAGTGCTGACGATCATCGCCACGATTTTCATACCGCTGACCTTCATCGCGGGAATCTATGGCATGAACTTCGAAAACATGCCCGAGCTGAAGTGGCCGCCGGGCTATTTCGCCGCCTTGACGCTGATGCTGCTGATCGCGGCGGGCATGGTTTACTACTTCCGCCGGAAAGGCTGGTTGTGAGAGAGTGTTGCCCTTGACTCGGTATCGCGATCGGGATCGCTTTCCGGATCGGTTCGAGGCCTCGACTGCTTGCGCAGCGCAACCGTCCGGGACCAAGGACTAAGGCCTGAATCCCCATGGAACATAACGTCCTCATTGGAGTCGCCGCCATCCTGGTGCTGGGTATTGCCGCCCAGTGGCTGGCTTGGCGAATTCATCTACCCTCGATCTTGTTGTTGCTGCTCTTCGGCTTTTTCGCCGGGTCGGTGACCCATTTCATCAATCCCGACGAGCTGATGGGAGACCTCCTCTTCCCGGTGGTTTCTCTTTCGGTCGCCATCATCCTGTTCGAGGGCGGGCTGACTCTTCGCTTCGCCGAGTTGCGCGAGATTCGCCGAGCCGTCCGCAATTTGATCACCATCGGTGCGGTGGTGACCTGGGTGATCGCCTCAACAAGCGCTCACTTCATCCTCGATCTCGAGCTTTCCCTGGCCGTGCTGCTGGGAGCCATTCTCATTGTCACCGGTCCAACCGTGGTCATCCCTCTGCTGCGGCATGTTCGGCCGGTGGCGCGGTTGGGGTCGGTAGCCAAGTGGGAAGGGATCATGATCGATCCCATCGGCGCCACCATGGCGGTGTTGGTTTTCGAGGCCATCCTGGTGGGGGGATTTCAGGAAGCGACCAGCGTGGCCGTCTTCGGCCTTCTCCGCACCGTCATCGTGGGGTTGTTGGTGGGGGCCGCTGGCGCCGCGCTCATGGTGCTCTTACTGCGCAGGTATTGGATTCCGGATTTCCTTCAGAACTCTGTGACCTTGATGGTGGTGGTCGCGGTCTTCGCGCTCTCCGACGAGATCCAGCCGGAATCGGGGCTCCTGACGGTGACCTTGATGGGCATACTACTTGCCAACCAGCGCTTCGTCCCGGTCAAGCACATCATCGAGTTCAAAGAGAACTTGCGCGTGCTGCTCATCTCGAGCCTCTTCATCCTGCTCTCGGCGCGCCTCGACTTCGAACAGCTCACGACGACGCTCGGTTGGAACAGTTTCCTCTTCGTCGCGGTGGTGATTCTGGTGGCTCGCCCGGCCTCGGTGTTGGCCTCCACCTACAAATCCCGCCTCGACTGGCGAGAGCGGATCTTCCTCGCCTGGCTGGCGCCCCGAGGGATCGTTGCCGCGGCCGTGGCATCGGTCTTCTCTCTGAGGTTGGCAGAGGCCGGATTCGCCCAGGCCGACCAACTCATTTCTGTCACCTTTCTCATCATCGTGGTCACGGTGGCTCTTTACGGGTTGACCGCAAAGCCTTTGGCGCGGGCTCTGGGCGTCGCTCAAAAACACCCGCAGGGTTTTCTCATCATGGGAGGCCACAGCTGGGGGCTGCAGATCGCCCAGACGCTCCAGGAACTGTCGATTCCCGTGGTCGTGGTGGACAGCAACTGGAACAACATACAGAAGGCTCGGATGGCGGGTTTGCCCACCTACTACGGCAACATCCTGGCCGAATACGCCATGGACGAGATCGAACTGAACGGGATCGGCAGGCTGCTCGCCATGACCCCCAATGACGAAGCCAACTCCTTGGCCTGCCTCCACTTCATCGAAGTCTTCAGCCGGGCGGAGGTCTACCAGCTTTCGCCTCATGCCGAGCTGGGAGCCCACGAGGACGGATCCACGCACCATTTGTTGGGACGCCTCCTCTTTTCGGGCCGAGCCACCTACAACCGACTGAAAGAGCGCTTTGACGGCGGAGCCACGGTGAAGGCCACCAAGCTCACCGAGAGCTTCGACATCGAGCGCTACCGCGCTCTCTACGGGGAGCGAGCCTTACCCCTTTTCCGAGTCAGCGAAACAGGACAAGTTACGGTTTTCGCCGGCGACCATACCCCCGGCCTTCGGCCTGGCCACACCTTGGTTGCGCTCGTCGAAGAGACCGACGAGACTGCCGAGGGAGACTCGCGCAGATAACCGGCAGGCGTCCTCGCGAAAACACTGGCATTCCTCGAGCATCGGTGCTAAATTTTACGCAAAAGGAGTGGCCATGACGCAGATACTGTGGGTTGCCTGGATGTTTGGGCTGGCTACGCAGAGTGTCGCCGCCGCTGGCGAGGAGGAATTTGTGCCGCCTCGCACTGTCGCCTACGAGGCGGTCATTTCCGATCTTGTTTTCCGCACGAGCACCTTTCCCCTCATCGAAAGTTATCTTGTAGTGATCAACTCCGACGCCGATCCCGCCTTGTTGGAAATGGAGTTCTTTTTCTCGGACGGGAGATCCGCCACTGACTTCTTCAATCAGATCGACCCCGATCCGAATTTGATCGGATTCAGGAGTTGGGGAGGCCAAGACCTGATCAGGCCTTCCCAGGAAACCGGCAGATTCTATCGCGTCATCCCTCCTCATGCCCTGCTCGAACTTGATTTCCCGGGTGTGCGGAACCCCCTCGTGGGGCAGGATTTTTCGGGATGGGCCAAGCTCCGCAGCAATCGTGCCGTGGCGGCCTTTCAGGAAGTTGTTGTGAGGTCGGATCCCGAGCAGGAAGCATCGCAGATTCGAAACACGGTGAGCCTGGGTCGAACCCTGGAAGGTCGACTCTTCGCCGGAGCGTCCAGCTGTGAGATCGTGCGTGTCGGGATGGGGCGGATCGGGTCGACGATCTTGAAGACCGGGATCGCACTGACCAATCCCGACGATGAGCAGATGACTGTTCGTCTCGAGCTTCGGGACCGGCGGCAGACGAGGGCCCTTGCCCCCCGATCCAAGACCACTTTTTTGATCGACGAGATTTTTCCTTTTCTGAACAAGGAACCGGATTGCGCTACTTTGCAGCAGTTGCTGGTCTTGACCGAGGATGGAGCGGGTTTTTCCGCCGCGGCCGTCGAAGTGCGTTTGTCCGTCGACCTGCAGGGCCGACTTTTGGCTGCCAACACCGATCCTCCGCTCTCGTTCGTTCCAGCCCGGGAGTTCCGAATGCCGATCGAGTCGGGCTACGGCTTTCCCGAAGAAGTCCTCGCTGAGGTGGACCTGGGAGCGAATCAAGTCACCCTGACCCGCTTTGGATTCGCGCTCCGACCTTTGGATGGCGGCCTCCCCGACAAGGTGTTTCCCTACAGTATCGGAGGAGAGACGACCCAGGCGGGTGTGGGGGTTCCCGAGGAGAGCGATGTGGCGCTGGTTTACGGGAGCCCGGTCGAGGGGTTCGGAGTCGTCTTCCGCTCTGGCAAGGTCGAGTTCGTGCCTTACCGAGACTGCTGCACCGAGACTCCGATGTTCGAACGGCTGGAAGCGGATCAAGTCCGCATCATCCTGGGCGCGCCCTGCTGGCGGCAGAATGTCGTGGTGGACACACAACAAGAGGTCATTCTCAGCACGGAAGTCAGCAGGGACCCCGGCGCTGTCTGTTTTTAAGCGCCTCGGGCGTTGCTGGACCCGCAAGCCGCCGGTCTCGCCGCCCAGCGGAGAAGTCCCTTCAGCAAAAGCCTGGTAAGGCGGAATGCGATATATTCGCCAGTCATGCGCTACCGGAGATTGGGCAAGACAGGCTACAAGGTTGCAGAGATCGGATACGGGGCCTGGGGCATCGGAAAGCAGATGTGGGGAGGCGGCGATGACGCCCAATCGCTCAAGGCCCTGCACGAGGCCGTCGACCGTGGCCTTAACTTCATCGACACGGCACTGGCGTACGGCGACGGCCACAGCGAGCGCCTGATTGGCGGCTTTCTCAAAGCGAGGCCGGAACGGCTCTACGTGGCCACCAAGATTCCTCCCAAGAACTTTCGCTGGCCTGCGCAGGGTTCGCTCGACGAAGTCTTTCCCTCGCGGCACATCGTCGAGTCGACACACCAGAGCTTGGCCAATCTGGGAGTCGAGTGCATCGACCTCTTGCAGTTGCACGTCTGGGACGACCATTGGTTGGAGCGGGATGACTGGTTCGAAACCCTCAGCAAGCTGAAGCAGGAAGGCAAGATCGCCCACTTCGGCGTATCCGTCAACGATCACTCTCCGGAGTCGGCCCTCAAGCTCGTGGCCTCGCAGAAAACGGCGACGGTCCAGGTGATCTACAACATCTTCGACCAGTCCCCTGAGAAAGACCTGTTTCCGCTCTGCCGGGAGCGGGATGTGGGAGTGATCGTCCGGGTGCCTTTCGATGAAGGAGCCTTGACGGGAGCCATCACCCCCGAAACCACCTTTCCAAAGAGGGACTGGCGCAACGCCTACTTCAAGGACGACCGCAAAGAGCAGGTGCAGCGGCGGGTGGGCGAGTTGGGAAAGCTACTGGGCGCCGAGGCGGCCAGTCTGCCGGAACTGGCGCTCAAGTTCTGTCTTCACCATCCGGCGGTAAGCACGGTGATACCGGGGATGAGGCGCCCCGCCCACGTCGAGTCGAACACCGCGGTTTCCGATCAGGCGCCCTTGTCGGGCCAACTGCTGGATGAATTGCGCGAGCATGCCTGGGAGAAGAACTTCTACCTCGATTGAGCTCCCGAGCCTCCGCAGCCACGAGCCAGAAAGCCTTACCTGTAGGTCTGACGAATCCAGCTTTCCAAGGCTGTTCCGGGATTCTCCACGCCCTGCGGGTCGACCACCAGGCGGTTTTTATGGGGCGCCTTTTCCAGCAGCTTGAGGCCGTGCTCGTAACTGGAAAAGAGCTGCTTGCAGTAATCGAGGATGTTTTCGCTCGCTTCGGTTGCTTTTCGGGAGAGTAGCTCGGAGGCCTCGGGGGTGAACTCGATGGGAATTCCGTGCTCTTTCTCGAAATCTTCCTCGAAGCGCTGTATCTGAAAACGAATCACGCGCTCGCGAAACATCTGAGGCTGTTCCAACAAGGCTTTCAATGAGCCTTCGGGGTCGGCAACCAAGTTGTCCGTGACCACCAGATGCGAGATGTCGGGATGATCGGGCAGCTCGTATTTGAAGTCGCGAAAGGTCTTTTCGCAGACCGTCATCAGGCCCCGAGCCCCGGTCTGTTCGCGTTCCGCTTTTTTGGCGATCGCCTGCATCCCTTCGTCGGTGAAATAGGCATCGATCCCGTAGGCCAGAAAGTCCTTCTTGTACTGCTTGAGCAGCGACCCTTCCGAAAACTTGAGGATTTTGAACAAGTCGTCGACGCTGAGCGGGTTGCAATGAATGACGACGGGCAGGCGACCGATGAACTCAGCCTCGAATCCGTAGTCGAGAAAATCGCTCGAGCGGACCTTGCTGAACAGGAAATGTTCCTGCTCGGCTGAAGTGCGCTCCCCCATGAAGCCGATCTGTTTCGAGCCGATTCGTTTCTTGATGATTTCGGTCAACCCGGTGAATGCGCCGCTGACGATGAAGAGGACGTGCTTGGTGCTGATCGTCTCCTTTTTCACCTTGCCCTTGGACTGATATTCGATGAACGCCTGCATCTGGCTGGCGACGTCGGTGGGGGCCCGCAGGGGAACTTCGGTCTCTTCCATCAGCTTGAGCAGGCCGCGCTGAACCCCGTGACCGCTGACATCTCGCCCCAGCACGTTCTGGGGCGTGGCGATTTTGTCCACCTCGTCGAGATAGACGATTCCATACTGGGCCAGGCCGATGTCGCCGTCGGCCTGATGAACCAGCTCGCGCACCAAGTCCTCAACGTCGCCGCCCACGTAGCCCGTTTCGCTGTATTTGGTGGCGTCAGCCTTGACGAAGGGGACCCCGATCCGCCGGGCGATATTCTGGACCAGATAGGTTTTGCCGACTCCGGTGGGGCCGATCAGGATGATGTTCTGCTTCTTGTAATCACGGCAATCCTGCTGGTCGCGGCAACCTTGAATGTGGTGGTAATGGTCGCAAATAGCCGTAGCCAATACCTTCTTGGCATCGTCCTGTTGAATCACGTAGCGATCGAGATAATCTTTGATTTCACTGGGCTTGTAGTCGAACTCGAGGGCCTTCTTGCGGCGCGCCTCCGGCTCTTCCCCCTCGTCGGTCTCGACGTGCTCGGTCTTGGGAAGAACTTCCACCTGAACACTGGGGCCGTAGCGTCCTTGCAAGAACCGCTTCAGGTCGTCTGGATTGAACAATTTATCGGCTGCCATTGATTTGCCTTTCGTGTTGGGGGGGATGCTCACCGCGTCGAACTCATAGATAGTCTACATAAGATCCCTGAACTGGGGATGCAAAGCGGACCCTGTCCGTTTCAGTCTTCAGGTCCTTCCTTCGAGGCTTGAGAAACAGTCTCGATCGTCGGGAAGTCCAGCTCGGGAAGGGGCGCCTGGGATCGGAGACTTTGATCGATGGCCTCCTTCCAGCGGCGCAATTCCTGCACCAAGGGCGCGACGTGGACCCCGCGGTAGCGGACCGGATAGGGCTCGAGCTTGTCGAGGGCCAGGCCCAGCATGGCGCGAGCGGCTCCGCGTCGCCCCTCCTGATAATGGAAGAAAGCCACGGCGGCTTGAATGATTCCCTGCAGGAAGGGCTGCTGGTCGCTCGATTCCTCCAGCCAGATGGCCTCGACCGCATCGTGGCACTCGTAGAACTCGCGTCGATTGAACAGCTCGATCCCGTGAGCAAGAGGATCGCCGTTCTCCAGCTCGTCGAGCATAAGAATCAAAACCAAGTGCAGGGGTTGGCGATCAGGCTCCGGGAGGC
>JBFGHF010000013.1:0-15730 GCA_041578355.1 Acidobacteriota bacterium | reverse complement strand
TATCGGGAGGCGCAGAAACTACTACTGGAGCTTGTTCGACAATGAGACGACGGCGCCTTCTATTGATCCCGATTCTGGTGCTGCTGCAGCTCCCGTTGCTTTTCAGTCTCGATGTAGACCCGCGGCGGGCCCCCTCAGACCCCAACCTCTTCCAGTTCGTACGAATCCGCTACAACGGCTTCATGGGAGGTTTTTCCTTTCGGTCCGCCAACGGTCCGCCCTGGATGCACGACTATCCCCGGGCCGAAAAGAACTTTCTGAAGATCCTGCTCGAGGTCACCGAGGTCGAGACGACTCCCGATTCCTATCTCATCCTGGAGTTCGAAGATCCCAGGATCCTCGAGTACCCCTTCCTTTATGTGAGCGAGCCGGGCTACTGGAACATCACCGAAAAAGAAGTCGAGAACCTGAAGGAATTCTTCGAGCGCGGCGGCTTCATTCTCTTCGACGACTTCCGGGGCGAGAGGGAGTGGAACAATCTGGCTTCGGCCATGCAGAGAATCTCTCCCGAGCGGACCTGGCAGGTTCTGGATATCAGCCATCCCATCTTCCACTGCTTTTACGACATCGAAGACCTGGACATGCGGCCGCCGTATGACTTGGGAGACATCCAGGGGCCGGTGACCTTCATGGGATGGGTCGACCCCGAGGGCCGGCTTCAGGCGGTGGCCAACTTCAACAACGACATCGGAGATTACTGGGAGTGGTCGGACGAGGCGATCAGTCCGATTCCGCTCTCCAACGAGGCTTACAAGTTCGGCATCAACTATGTCATTTATGCGTTAACTCATTAGGAGCGAGCACTTGGGGGGCGATCGGATCGGACTCCTCAACAACGCGGTGCTGCCACAGACAGAGAGGAACATAGATAGTGAGCACGTCACATAAAGTCGGGACCCTGGAAGACGCCAAACTGGGAGAGCTGATCGCGCAAATGCGCGAGTCAAAGCAAAACGTCGTGGAGCAGTTGCACAAGATCATCGTGGGGCAGGAAGAAGTCATCGAGCAGGTCCTGATCACGGTCTACGTGGGCGGCAACTCCCTCATCACCGGATTCCCGGGATTGGCCAAAACACTCCTGATCAGTTGTATTTCCGAGACGTTGGGCTTGGCGTTCAATCGCATCCAGTTCACGCCCGACCTGATGCCGGCCGACATCACGGGCACGGAGTTTATAGAGGAAGACCGCACCACCGGGAAGCGACGGATGCGTTTCGTGAAAGGTCCGATTTTCGGCAACCTCATCCTGGCGGACGAAATCAACCGCACTCCTCCCAAGACGCAGGCCGCGCTCCTCGAGGCCATGCAGGAACGCTGCGTCACCGTGGCGGGCCAGACCTTTCAACTTGATCTGCCCTTCATGGTGATGGCCACCCAGAATCCGATCGAACTGGAAGGCACCTATCCTCTGCCGGAAGCCCAGCTGGACCGCTTCATGTTCAACATCCTGATCGGTTATCTGAGCGAAGAAGAGGAGATGCAGGTGGTCAACCAGACCACCGGCGCCCTCTCGGCCAGCATCGAACCCGTGGTGACCAGTCAGGAACTTCTGGCCTTTCAAGAAGTCGTTCGTCAGATCCCGGCCAGTGACGACATCGTCCGCTATGCCGTGCAGCTGACCCGCGCCACTCGGCCCGGCGACCCCTTGGCGCCTGACTACGTCAATCATTGGGTGAGCTACGGCGCCAGCCTCAGGTCGGCGCAGTTCATGATTCTGGGCGGTCGCGCCCGCGCCGTTTTCGAGGGCCGCTACAACGTTTCCAGCGACGACATCCGCGCGCTCGCCAAACCGGTTCTGCGGCATCGAATTCTGACCAATTTCCATGCCGAGTCGGAGAAGGTTTCCTCGGACGACATCGTCGAACGCCTTCTGAAAGACATTCAACCTCCTGCCTCGGGACTGTGAGGATCCGGAAAGGAGGCTCGATTTGAGCGGGGACAGCACAAAGGCAGCGGTTCAGAACTATCAGTTCGGGCAGCGCTTCATCGACCCCAAAGTTCTGGCCGCCATCCGCAGTTTGGGCTTGGTGTCGCGGACCGTGGTGGAAGGCTTCATTTCAGGCATGCACCGCTCGCCCTACCACGGCTTCAGCATGGAGTTCGCGGAGTACCGAGCCTATGCACCGGGCGACGACATCCGCAGCGTGGATTGGAAAGTCTACGCCCGCAGCGACAAATACTTCGTCAAGAAGTACGAGGGAGACACCAACACACAGCTCTTCCTCATGCTCGACTGCAGCCGCAGTATGGCTTTCACCAGTCACAAGCTGACCAAGCTCGACTACGGGCGAATCCTTGCCGCATCGCTGGCTTACCTGGCCCGGCGTCAGAAGGACGCGGTGGGGCTCTTGACCTTTGCCAGCGAGGTGCTCGACTACACGCCGGCCCGCACGCGGCGGGGGCATTTTCAAACCCTGCTGCACCAGTTGGACGAGGCCAAGGCGGAGCAGAGGACCGACATCCGCACCTCCATCGAACAGCTTTCCAGTTACACCCGCAAACGCAGCCTGATCGCCCTCATCAGCGACTTCTACCAGGATCCCGAGGAAGTCGCCAAAGCCCTCCGCATCTTCCACCTGCGGGGCAACGATCTGATCCTCTTCCATATCCTCGACCCGGCCGAGCTGCAGCCTCCTTTCTCGGGAGTGTCGACGCTGGAGGACATGGAGACGCAGGAGCGTCTTACCTTCGTGGCGCAGTCGCGTGAGATTTATCAGAAGCAGCTCGAGGAACACATCGCGAGACTCAAAAAGGAAGCGGCCGACATTCACGTCGACTATCTGATGCTCGACACCGAGACGCCTCTCGATCTGGCGCTCTACCGATATCTGACGCGACGGGCCAAACACTATTGAGATGATGACATCGGCAAGGATTCGCAACCCCGCTGGTTTTTTGACAGTGCTCAGGCGCTCGAGGACACGGAGCCCGAGCGCCAGCCAAAAACAGCCGTATGCCCGCGGGGGTGGGGCCACCCCGGGGCGCTCGGTTTCGGTGCCGCCGGGTTTCCGGATCGAGCTTGACCTCTCAGCCTCCCGGAGGGGCTCATGACCTTTCTCAGCCCGTTGTTCTTCCTGGGAGCCCTGGCGTTGGCCGTCCCCATCGTGGTCCACCTGGTCCACAAGGAAAAGTCGCGCCGGATTCCCTTCGCTTCCCTGATGTTCATGCCCCGGCTCCCCGTCAAGCAGATGAGCCAACGGCGGCTCAAACACCTCTTTCTGCTCTTTTTGCGTTGTCTGGGGCTCTTGTTGCTGGTGGCGGCTTTCGCCCGGCCGGTGATCACCAGCGCCTGGTTCGGCAATCTGAATCCGGTCGCGGCCCGTTCCGTACTCATCCTGGTCGACAATTCGCTGAGCATGTCTCGGCAGTCCGTCTGGAGCGCCGCCTTGCGTGCGGTGGAGGAGCGAATCGATTCGCTGCGAGACTTCGACGAGGCTCTGCTGGTCCAGTTCGCCGAAGGAGGGCAGGTGCTCAACCGGTGGCAGAGTTCAAAGGAGCGCCTGCGAGAGCTGGCCAGGCAGCAGCTCAAGCCTTCCTTCGAGTCGACTTCCTACCTGGAGGCGCTGCGTTTGGCGGTCGACCAGTTCGAGGACGCATCCAATCCGGACCATGAGATCCACCTGGTCACGGATCTGCAACGGACCGGACTCGGTTCGACTCGGGGATGGAAGGTGCCGGAAGGCTTGGTTGTGGAGATCGAGGACGTGGGCATCGACTCCTCCAATCTCTATATCGACGAAGTGCGTGTGGAGCGGGACGTGTTCACCAAAGACTACCCGCATGCCTTGCTGGCCCGGGTCGTGCGACGTCCTGCCGGTCCCTTGAAGGGTGAGGCGCAGCTCCTGGTGGAAGGCCAGATGGTGGACCGCCAGACCTTCGAATTGAACGATCAGGGAACTGCACAGATCACCCTGGGCCCCTTCAGCCTGGAAGAAGGAGTGTCGCGGGGGAAGATCGTCCTGGCGCCCGAAGATGAAGTGGCCGCCGACAACGTCTTCCATTTCGTCGCCGAGCGGCGGGAGCCCCAAAAGGTGGTGGTCGTGTCGGGTTCGCGAGGCGCCGCATCCTCCTTCTACCTCCAGAGAGCCCTTCTGGCGGGCGAGAATCTCCCCTTCTCGGTGGAAGTTTCCTCCAGGCTGCCGAATCGCGTCGAAGCACCTTCGGAAGTACCTCTCTACATCTTCGACAATCTGCAGCGCTTCCCTTCGGCCACCGAATACGCCCGTTATCTCGAGCAAGGGGGCGGCCTGATCGTGGTGCTGGGCAGTCGCCGCGAGACGCCTCGCCTGGATTCGAATTGGAAGGATTTGCTGCCGGCCCTGCCGCTGGAGCGCCGCTTCGTGCGTTCCCGCAGCAATCCTTTCACCTCCATAACCCAGGTGAGCTGGGAGCACCCGGCTTTCGAGGTGTTTCAAGATCTGCACAAATCCTCGATCACCAGCACCCAGTTTTACGGATACTGGACACTCGACCCGAATCCTTCCGCCACGGTGCTCGCCCGGTTCGCCGAGGGCGACCCTGCTCTGCTGGAACGCTCGCAGGGGCGCGGCCGTCTGCTTCTCTTCGCCTCTTCGCTGGACTCGGCGTGGACCGACTTTCCGTTGCGCTCGGCCTACTTGCCCTTTTGGCACCAAGTGACGCGCTACGCCTCGGGATGGAGACCGGCTCCGGCAGCTCTGCGGGTCAACCAGACCCTGGCCCGCCACGCCGATTCGCGCGAGGGCGTCTGGAATGTCATCGATCCGACCGGAAAGCGCGTCCACAGCCTGCAGGAATCGGAATCGGATTCGATTCAGTTGAAAATCCCGGGACACTATGAAATAAGAGAGAACAAGGGTACGGACTGGGTGGCCGCCAATACGCTGCCATTGGAATCCGATCTCTCACGTGTCCCGGTGGAAGATCTGCAGGCCGTCTTCATCCCGCGCCAGTCTCGAAGCCAACGCATGGCGGAAGAGGGCGAAATCGCCGCCTCCACGGAGAAACAACAATCGTTGTGGTGGCTTTTCCTGGTCGCGGCCGGACTGCTCTGGATCGTGGAGTCGGTCGTTGCCAATCGCACCCGCACGGACGGGGCGGCCGCGAACACGGGGCAGGCGCCCGCGCCTGTCGAAACGGGATGATGGATGGCTGTCTTCTCCCGGTGGTACTCTATCGTTGAGTGCGAAATCATGACTAGAAGCTGAGGACGAAACCCGATGTTCTTCAAACCCTCGCTGCTCCATCAACTGCGCCGCGTCCGGCGGAAACTGCAAGGGGAACGACTGGCCAAGGGCATGGCCGTGATCCTGACCACGCTCTTTCTCGCCTCCATCATCGCCACGCTGTGGCTGGTCAGGAACAACTTCTCCGACACCGTCGTCACCGCCGCGCGAATCTCGGGGATCGTGCTCGCCGCAGGCCTGCTCATCTGGTTTCTGATTCGCCCCCTTTGGAAGAGACCCACCGAATCACGAGTGGCGCGGTTCTTGGAGGAGCGTCATCCCGAATTGCAGAACAGGATTTCGACCGCGGTCGAAGTACGGCAAAAATCTTCCCGTGTCCACCCCCAAATTCAACGCCTGATCGAAGACGATGCCTCGCGGCACCTCAGCGGGATCGACTCGCCGAAGCTCTTTTACCCTGGCCGCAGCCTGTTTTCGATTTTCGGCACGGCGGCCGTCGTCGCCGCCTTTCTGGGCCTTTTCTGGGTCGGTCCAGAAGCCTACCGCTACAGTCTGGACAAGCTCCTTCGCGGCTGGTACGCAACCGATCAGCCGGTCCTCTATTCGATCGCCGTATCGCCGGGAAACACCAAAGTCGTCCGCCACGCCGACGTGGAAGTGCGAGCCATGCTCTCCGGCTTCAGCGCCGAAAAGGCGCGCCTGCTGGTCAAGTACGAAAACCAGCCGTCTTGGGAAGCAGCGGAGATGAGGCCGGACCTGGAAGGCAACGGCTTCGTCTTCCTCTTCTTCGATGTCCGTGAACCGCTCGCCTATTACGTCGAAGCCGACGGCATCCGCTCCGACCAATACCAAATAGAGGTCTCGGAAGTCCCGGGAATCGAAAAACTGCAGGTGGTCCTCGACTATCCCCGCTACACCGGACTGGAAGACGTGGTGCTGGAAGATGAGGGTGACATTCGCGCCCTGCGGGGAACCAAGGCGATCTTCACGGTGGTCAGCGACCAACCGGTCGACGGAGGGCAGATCCGCCTCGAAAACGGCGGCAACATCGCTTTTGAGAAGGTCTCGGCAACCGAATGGAAGGCCGAGTTGACGGTCAAGGATGACGACTACTACCGAATCCACCTCGAGAACCTGGAGGGAGTCTGGAGTCCCGCCTCCGATGAATTCTTGATCGAAGCCCTGGAAGACCAGCCGCCTTCGGTCAGTTTCACCCGTCCCGGCAGGGACAAGAAAGTGACCAACCTCGAAGAGGTGTTCACCGAAGCCAAGGTCAGCGACGATTACGGGATCAGCAAAGCGACCATCTTCTATTCGCTGAACGGAGACGACGAGGCGACGGTCGATCTGAGCATCCCGCGCTACACTCGCAGCGCGACCGGCTCGCATACTTTCTATCTCGAGGAGTTCGATCTGGTCCCGGGCGACTTCGTCTCCTACTACGCGGAAGCGCGAGACGCCGTGACCACGACCCAGACCGATATCTACTTTCTCGAAGTTCAGCCCTACGACCGCGAGTACATGCAGTCTCAGCAAGGAGGCGGCGGCGGAGGCGGAGGGCAGCAGGAAGAGTTGTTCCTCTCCAAGCTGCAGAAGGAGATCATCTCCGCCACCTTCAACGTGATCCGGCGAGAGAGCACTTGGAGCCGCGCGGAATTCGATGAGAACGTCCAAACGCTGGCTCTCATGCAAAAACAGCTTCAACAGCAAGCAGCCACCATCATCGAACGAATCGAGCGGCGCGCCGCTGCAGCCTCAAACGCCATGTTCCGCAAGATGACGGAGCATCTCAAGAATGCTGCCGGATTCATGGAAGAGGCGCACTCCGAACTCAATCAAGGGCGACCCAAACCCGCTCTCACCCCCGAGCAGAAATCGCTCCAGCAACTGCTTCGGGCTGAATCGCTTTTCAAGGAGATCCAGTTGTCGATGGGCGGCGGTCAGGGTGGAGGAGGGAACTCCTCGGCTCAAGAACTGGCGGATCTCGTGGACCTGGAACTGGACCGCAAGAAGAACCAGTACGAGACGCTTCAACAGAATCGTCAGCAAGACAGCGACAACGAGTTGGATGAAGCGGCCCGAAAACTGAAGGAACTCGCCCAGCGTCAGCAACAGGAGAACGAGCGTCGCCGTCGGATGGCGCAACAGGGAAGCGGCGGGGGCAGTTCCTCGCAGCAGGAATTGCTGGAGGAGATCGAGGAGCTGGCCAGGCAGTTGGAGCGGCTTTCGCGCCGCCAGCAGGACCCTCGACTCGACGACATAGCGCGGAAACTCAAGCAGGCAGCGCGCGATCTTCGGGAGAGCCAAGCCTCGGGCCAGAACTCGGAGGAAGCACAGATGAGGGCCCAGCGGGCTCTGCAGCGCCTGCAACAGGCCCGCAACACGCTCAACCAGAAACGCCAGGGCGACATGAGCGGCGCCATCGAGCAGGTGGCCCGCGAGGCCAAGGAACTGGCTCAGCGTCAGGAGGAAGTGGTCGACGAGCTTCAGCAGCTCGAACAGAAGCAGCGAGAGAGCGGAGAAGACGTGCAGTGGTTTCGGGACGCCAACCAGCTGCTGCGTGAAAAAGGCGAACTCCAGGAAGACCTCCAGAAGCTGGAAAGCGAACTCCACCAGACGGCGCGGCGTCTCTCTTCGACATCCCCCGAGGCCTCGCGGAAACTCAAGCAGGCGGGGCTGGGTGTTCGCGACCAGCGAATCCCGGAGAAGATGTTGGAAGGGTCCGATCTGTTGCGGCAACGATGGACGAGTTTGGCCCGCCAGAGAGAAGAGGCCGTAGGCCGCGATCTGAACGAGTTGTCGGATCAAGTCGAGGCCGCTCGGCAGGCCCTCGGAAAAGGACAGCAGCCTCAGGACGCCCGCGAAACAGGCGAGAGAGCTCTCAATCAGCTTGGCAATCTCGTCGAGGACCTCGAGTCGCTGCGCGAGCGAGCGCAGCAACAGCAGGGGCAGGCGGGCCAGCAAGAGGGCGAGCAACAGGGCCAGCAGGGGCAGCAAGAGGGCGAGCAGCAGGGCGAACAACAGGGTCAGCAGGGCCAGCAAGGCCAGCAGGAGGGTCGGCAGCAAGGTCAACAGGGCCGACAGGGTCAACAAGAAGGCCGTCAGGAGGGTGAGCAAGGCCAGCAGGGCCAACAGCCCGGCCAGCAGCAGGGCCAGGGCCAGCAAGGCCAGCAGGAGGGTCGGCAAGAAGGCCAGCAAGGCCGCGGGCAACAGCCCGGCCAGCAGGAGGGGCAGCAATCCTCCAACGTGGGCGGCCCCCAGAGCCAGGAGCCCGGCGCCCGCTCCACCCCGCGCGGCGGGAGCTTGGCCAACTCCACCGGAATCGATCCTCAGAACGTCGGGCGCGAATGGCAGGAGCGAATCCAGGACGCCGAGCGGCTCCGCGACCTGATGCGCGGCGTCGACCGGTCGCAAAGCCGCGAGATCGCCGATCTGGCCCGCCTCATGCGCCAACTCGACGCTCACCGCATCTTCGACGATCCCCAGGAGGTGGCCCGGCTCAAGTCGCAGATCATCGACGGTTTCCGCGATCTCGAGCTGCAGCTCTACCGCAGCCTGGAGCAGGAACAGGGCCAACTCCGCCTGGCCCACGAAGACGAAGTCCCGCCCGAGTTCCGCAAGCGCGTCGAGGAGTACTACCGCGCCCTGGCCGAGGGCCGCAAGCCCTGACGTGATGGATAGATAGGGTTCAATCCCGACGAAATTGCGTCTCCAAGCCCGGGGTTTCCGAACCCCGGGGGATCCGTCCTGCTCTGGATGGCGTCCGACCCTGAAGGGGTCGCGCATTCCCCCGCCCTCAAGCCGCTGCGGACCAAACCCCCACAAGGTTGGGTCGACAAGCCCCGAGCCGGAGAGGCTTTCGGCCCCTTTGGACATCCCCATCCCCGTCACCCCTTCGCTCTACACTGATCTGCTGCCATGGGCGAGACGAAGGTGACAGTGCACAGCGGGCCGGGTCGGGAGCGCAACGAGCGGGTCTTCGAGGCCTGTCTGGCCCGGCACTGCCCGCCTCACCCCTCGTTTCTCTACCTGGTCATCACTTCCTGGCGCCGCCGACAACTGAAGCGCCGCTTTCTGGATGCCTTCCCGGCATCTTTCGAGGTCCCGATATTCACTCTCCCGGGGCTCGTCGGCTGGTTGCTCCGCTTCGACCCCCGCCCGGTCACCCCGATCGGAGAGGTCGAAAAACAAGCCCTTCTCCTCAGACTCCTCGGCGAATCGGCGGACGGAACCCGGAAAACGGAAGACGCAAGACAGAGGACGGAAGACGGAAGACCGAGGACGGAAGACGCAAAACAGTTCGTCCCCCTCGCCGCCCGCTACATCTCCCACGTCAAGCAGCAGAACATCCATGACGAGGAGATGCTGCGGCTGCGCTACGCCAAGAGCGAGATCGAACCCGGACCGCTGCAACGGCGGTTGGCGGCTCTGTTCGGGCGCTACCAGAGGGAACTTGGCCGACGTCGACTGGAAGACTCGGAAGACCGCTGCGCGCGCCTCTACGAATCGCTGTTGACGGGGAGCCTGGATTTGAATCGTCAGCTGCCGAGGGTGCGAGAGTTGGTGGTGGAGGGTGCTTGCCCTCGCCCGCCCCTCCATGCGGCGCTTTTGCGGATGCTGATCCGAGGTTTTCCGAGGGTCGGGATTTCCATCGACAGCGAAACCGACATCGACCTGGCGAGCCTGGTTGGAGGCTTGGATGTAGAGACCAGGCCGGTTTCCGAACTTTCCACGGCTCGAACCACCCGGCGAGATTCGCAGACCCGTGAAGAGGAAGCGACGAGCATGGGGCGGGAGATTCAGCAGGATCTCCACTCTGGATCGGATCTCGACCCGGAGGCCGTTGCCGTCGTCTGCTCGCGGCCCGCCGAATATATGGCCCTGCTCGACGAGGTCTTCGGCGAACGCGACATCCCTTTCTGCCGCGCCGACGGCCGTGTCGACGTCCGAGCGCCCTGGATCGCGACTCTGCGCGCCTACCTGGAACTCCTGCGTGGAGATTTCATCAGGGAGCAACTCTTCGACTTCCTCAAACGCCTGGCGGGCTCTCCGGACGCTTTCAGCGCGGAAGAAGTCGCGCTTTTGGAGTCGGCCGCGATGCGGGTGAATGTCGCGGGCGGATTCGACCGCTGGACGAGACGGTTTCCCGAACGATTGCGCCGACAAGACAAAAAGGGGGCGGAGGAAATCGGGGAGGGCCTGATCGAGAGTTTTCAGAAGCGCATGGCGAGACTGGCTCTCGACCGCTCCCGGCCGCGTCCCCTGGCGGAGTGGATGGTTGCGGTTGACTCGGCCTTGCCCCTTCTTTCTCAGAACTCCAAAGGTGCGCCCGGGACGTCAATCAAGTCGCAACAAGCCCGGACCGCTTTGGCGGACTCATTTTCCCGTGCGGCCGACGCCTGGGGCAGCCAGGCCGTCGACTTTGAAAGCTTTCGGGCCATCCTGGAGCTGACCCTCGACGGATTGAAGACGGTCTTCGAGAACCCCCGACGGGCGGTCGTCGTGGGCACGCCAGAGCAATTGCAGCAATGCCGATTCCGCCGCGTCTACTGGCTGGGAATCAACGAAGGAAGTTGTCCCCGGCCTCCGCAAAGCCACACCTTCGTGGACGAGGTCGGCCGACGGGATCTCGGGTTGCCCGGCTGGGACGAACATTTGAGGGAGGAGGAGCGGCTCTTTTCCTTGCTCACCCGGTCCGCGGCCGAATGGGTGACCCTGAGCAGACCGCTCCGAGACCATTCCGCTGTCACCCAGCCCAGCATCTTCCTGGAAGCTTTCGGCTTTTCCGAGCCTGCCGAGCCGAGCAGGCAGGTCTTCGCTGTCAGCGGAGGCCGCATCGAGAAGATCCAGCAGGCGGTGAGGCGTGGCGTCGAGATTGAAAGGGGGCGACGCGAGGGAATCCGTTCGCCTTATCAGGGCTGGCTCGAGTCGCAGCGTGCTCTGTCGGCCCTTCGCCGCAGCCTGGGCGAATCGCGGCTCAGCATCAAGCCGACGCACCTGGAGGAATACGTCCGTTGCGGTTTCCGGTTCTTCGTCGAGCGGGTGCTCGACCTGCGGCCGAAGGAACCTTTTCGGCTGGACGTCTCGCCCCGCGACCGGGGGGTTCTGCTGCACCGGATTCTCTTTCGCTTCATGGACGGGCTCCCCGCCGCGGGCGCCGACCAGGAACCTGAATCCTGGCAGGCTGTCGCCAGACAACGAATGGCCGAAATCCTGGAAAACGAGTTTGCTTCGTTGGCGGCGTCAGGGGAGGCCGGCGACGGCCTTTTTCTGGAGGATCTTCGGCGCAAGTTGGCCCGAGGGCTGAGCGACGGGAGCGCGGGCATTCTCAGCGACTTTATCCGCCGGCAGTGGAGGCGATTGCAAAGCCGTCGCGTGTTGGCGCTCGAGCAAGAGGCGGGTCCGGTCACGCTGGGGAGAGTCAAGGGAGGCAACCGGGGGGTCCTGTCCGTGGTTCTGCAAGGCCGTCTCGACCGAGTGGAGCGAGGGCCGGGAGGTCTTTCGGTCGTCGACTACAAAACGGGCCTGGATCAGCGCAGACGGGTCTTCAATGGATGGGGTTTCCAACTCCCGCTTTACTCGTCGCTTGCCGAGCAAAGCTGCCAAGGTCAGGTCATCGACGCCGGTTTCTACCAGATCCGGATCCCCGACCGAATGCGCTTCCATTCCATCCGCGCCAAATGGAAAGGAGATGCCGCGGCGGGGTTTCGGCGCCTTCGAGACTACTACGAAAAGAAGGCGCTCGAGGCAGCCCAATCCATGTACGACGGCAACTTTCCCACCACCTTGTTGGGGCCTTCCCAAGCGGGGTGCAGAACTTGCCGACTGGCCCGGACCTGCCGTTTCCAAGCCGCCGCGATGCAGGGTAACCGGGCCCGGCTGCCGCAACTGCGGGGAGAGACCCTGGTGGAGAAGGGCCGCTGGTTGGACAAGGACGCGGGGGGAGGCCGGACCACCCCGGGGAGCAAGGGGCATGTCTGAGATCAGACCCGCTGGCACTCTCGACCTGTTTCCTCCGCTCCTCGATTCTTCGCCCCAGCAGCGAATGCAACCGTCTTCGCCGGACTCGGGGCGACTCAACGAGTCGCAGCTGGGGGCGCTCGACCTCTCCAAGCACATCGCTTTGACGGCTTCGGCGGGCTCCGGCAAGACGACCGTATTGGTGGAGCGGTATCTGAGAATCCTCGAGCACAACAACTTTCAGCCCAGCGAAATCGTGGCCATCACATTCACGGAGGAGGGGGCGGCCCAGCTCAGGCAACGGATTCGAGCCTCGATTCGCCGCCGCGCCGAATCGACGTCGGCAGCCGCCGCCGAATGGAACGGAGTTGCGCGAAGGCTCAGTCTTTCGGCCATCACCACGATCCACGGTTTCTGCCTGTCGCTGCTTCGCGACTATCCATCCGAGGCGGGATTGGCGGCGGAATTCCATCTCTTGCCGCCTGCCGATCAGGACCTGGGTCTGATCGACTCGGTCGATCGAACCATCCGCCGAGAAGCCGAGCGAACAGATTCCGTTCTTGCCACCGTGCTGCCCTATCTGCCCTTGTCCAAATTGCGTTCCATCCTGCGTGAGATGTTGCAGCGGCGCAACCACCTCTTCCTTGGCGGCGAATATGAAAGCGATTTCTTGAAGCTGGCCGGGCTCTACCGGTCCGAGGCCTCCTGGCATCTGGCAAAGAGCGAACCGATGGTCCGTCTGCATTCGCTGCTGCAGGAGGCGCCGGCCGAGCTGCTGGCTTGCGGGGACACCTGTTCCCGTCGGAGTTGTCGACAACTCGATCTTTTGGAGAGGCAGGACGAGATTTCCATCTCGGAGTTCGCCCGAGGGCTCGAATCGAGTTTGAAGATCCGAATTCGTCCCTCGCGGCGGTGGCTCGAGTGGGAAGGCTACGAAGAGCTGAAGGAGGTGTGGGCGGAACTGGCACACGATCTAAAGCGGACTCCACTCCAGCTCGCCGAGTCCTCCGCCGGCGAGGAGGAGCACTTCCGCGCCGCCATCGACGGAATTCAACAGCTCTATGCGGCGACGGCCGACCATTATCAGCGCAAGAAGATGTCGGCCGGGGCGGTCGATTTCGACGATTTGCTCTTTCTGGCCCGGCGACTGGTCCGTGTGCCGCGCGTCCGCCGAGCTCTGCGACGCCGCTTTCGGTTCTTTCTGGTCGACGAGGTGCAGGACACCAATTTTGTGCAGTGGGACATCGTCAAACCGCTGATCGGGCCCGAGGGGAATCTCTTTGCGGTGGGAGACGCCAAGCAGTCGATCTACCGATTCCGGGACGCGGACGTGTCGGTCTTTCGAGAGGTTCAGGCATGGATTCGCAGGCGTGGCAGAGTGGTGGAGCTGCCCGAGAACTATCGCTCTCGTCCGGCACTGGTCGATTTCAGCAACCGGGTCTTCGCCCGGCTGTTTCGAGGGGGCCCCGACTATGAAGCCGAGCATCAGGAGATGAAAGCCTGCCGATCGGGCGAGGGCCGCGTGGAGTCTCTCTTCCTCGACCGAGAGCCGGTGGAGGAGTCCGATGTGGCGGCTGCTTGGATTCGGCGGCTACTGGCCGAGGGCCGTCATCGTCCCAGCGATATTGCGATTCTTCTGCGCGCCCGCACCCGCCTCAAGGCCTATGAAGACAGCCTTCTCCACTTCAAAGTCCCGTTTGAAACCGTCGGGGGCTTCGGTTTCTACCGCAGACCCGAAGTCTACGACGTCGTCAATCTGCTCGAGTTCCTGGCCGCGCCGGCCAACGATCTGTCCCTGCTGGGGCTGCTCAGGAGTCCTTTTTTCCACTTCTCGGACGAAGAAGTTCTTTTTTTGACGCAAGAGAAGGGGGAGCATTTGTGGGCGAAGCTACGCCGATCCTCCCCGGCCTCTCAACTTCGTCGAGAGGCTGCGACCCTGCTCGAGGAATGGCTCGAGAAGGCTCCACATCTGGGTCTGGCCGAAACCGTGCGCATGGCCTTGCGCGACACCGGCTATTTGGCCATCGTCTCCAGCGGGCCTCGGGGAGCACAAAACCGGGCCAACATCCTCAAGATCCTCGACCAGATCCGATCCTTCGAATCGAACGGGCGCCAGGGTTTGCACGAGTTTCTGCGTCTGGCGGACACTCTGATCGCCAGGGACGTGAGCGAGGCCGAATCGGATGCGGGTACCGGCGAAGAGCGAGTGAGGATCTACACCATCCACGGAGCCAAAGGACTCCAGTTTCCCGTTGTGGTGCTGCCCGAGTTGGGAGTTCCCCTGTCTTGGGGGCCTCAAGACCGTTTCTTGAGTCTGACTCTGCGAGGCGCCAGTCCCTTCACCTTCTTCGGGTCCAAGATCTGGAACCCCGATCAAGGCTATGCCGAGCTCGCCCACCCCGCCTACAAGGCACTGCGTCGATTGGACGAGTTCCGCCAAACCGCCGAAGAAAAGCGGTTGCTCTACGTGGCCGCGACTCGGGCGCGAGATCGGCTCCTGCTCTTGGGCCGGAAGATCGGCGGCGAGTCGTACTTGAAGTGGATGCTGGATTCGGGCGCCGAAGCTCACCAAGTCGACGAGACGCTCCGAGCAGAACTGCTTGCCGGGTCGCTACCCGAAGCCCTGGAAGGCGAGAGGTGCTCGCTGGCGGCAGTGACCCCTCAACTGGAGGCTCTCCCGGCTCGGAAGCTTGGCTCGGAGCGAGTCAAAGATATCTGGACCGCCACTGAAATCGCTCGACATGCATTCTGCCCTCGTCGGTTTTTTCTCGATTTCGAGGGATACGAAGCGAAGACGCCGCTTTGGGAAGGCAGCTGCGAAGAGGGCGAGGGCTCGAATCCCGAAGCTCTGGATCGGGCAAGCCGACTGGGGTCGGCGATCCATCGCATCCTGGAGGAGGTCCCCGATCTGCGGCGGGAGGATCTGGTGGAAACCCACCTCGACCACTGGGCGAGCCGCTTGTCCCAGCCCTCGGGGGATCCGGCTCGGTTCCGGTCTCAGCTCTCCCGTCATCTCAGCCGGGTTTCTCAGAGTACTTTCTACGAGAGGATGCTCGCGGCACCCGAGCAATACAGGGAAAAGCGCTTTCACGTCCGACATGGGGATCTGCTGATCGAAGGCGTTATGGATCGCCTTTTTCGCGAGGGTTCGGGGGCGTGGGTGGTGGTGGATTTCAAGACCACCACGCTGCGCAGCGAGCGGCTGGCGGCTGAGTCCCGGGCCAAAGGGTACGACTTGCAACTCCAGTTCTACCTGTGGGCCGCTAGCCGGGTGCTGGGCACCGAAAACATCCGTGGAGTCCTCTTCTTCACCTACACAGGCGACTTGTTGGACGTTCCCTTCGACGCCGGGCTCGTTCGCCGCTGTGAAGAGATCCTGGCATGCTTGCCGCGGAGGATCGACCTGAGCGCTCCTTTTCCCAAGACCACCGAGCCCGACCGCTGTCCCGCCTGCCCTCTGCTGGCCTCGGGTCACTGCAGCGGCGCCCTCCCCGAACAGCCCTCGCTCTGGTCATGAACCCCGCAGCCTGAGCGCCCCGGCTCTGGGATTCTGCAGGCTTGGCAGGCCGGGTTAGAATTCAGCAAGTTCCGAGGGGTGTCGCAGC
>JBFGHF010000012.1:0-15806 GCA_041578355.1 Acidobacteriota bacterium | reverse complement strand
GCCGGACATCGACATCGACTTCTGCATGCTCCGCCGCGCCGAGGTGATCGATTACGTCACCCGCAAATACGGCCGCGACAACGTCAGTCAGATCATCACTTTCGGAACCATGGCCGCCCGGGGGGCGATCCGAGACGTGGGCCGGGCACTGAACATCCCCTATGCGGATGTCGACCGAATTGCCAAACAGGTCCCTCAGGAGCCCAACGCAACCCTGACCAAAGCTCTCGATACCGTCAAGGATCTGCAGCAGACCGCAAAGAGCGATCCGCGATACGCTCAGCTGATCGAAGTGGCCCGCAGGCTGGAAGGTCTTGCGCGTCACGCCTCGACACATGCTGCGGGCGTTGTGATCGCCCCCAAGCCGCTGATCTAGTTGATCCCGCTCTTCAAGTCCAACAAAGACGAGATCATGACGCAGTTCCCGATGACCGATCTGGAACGCCTGGGCCTGCTCAAAATGGACTTCCTGGCGCTCACCACCTTGACCGTCATCGAGCAGACTCTGCTCCAGGTGAGGGAACAGCTCGACGTCGAGATCGACCTCTCCCGGCTGGCGCTCAACGACGAAGAGACTTTCCGCCTCTTCTCGGAGGGCCGGACCTCAGGAATATTCCAGTTCGAGTCCGCCGGAATGCGAGACATCCTGCGCCGTCTCAAACCGGACCGCTTCGAAGACCTGATCGCGCTCAACGCCCTCTACCGCCCGGGTCCCATCCAGGGCGGCATGATCGACGATTTCATCAACCGCCGTCACGGCAAGGTCGAAATCCGCTACGAGCTTCCCCAACTGGAGGAGATCCTCAAGGAAACCTACGGGGTGATCGTCTACCAGGAACAGGTCATGCAGATCGCCAGCAAGCTGGGCGGCTTCTCCCTGGGAGGCGCCGACCTGCTGCGCCGGGCCATGGGCAAGAAGAAGATGAAAGTCATGGCCAAACAGCGCGAGAAGTTCCTCGAAGGCGCCGCCCAACGCGGTGTCCCCGCCAAGAAAGCGGAGCGGATATTCAGCTTGATGGAACAGTTCGCCGGTTACGGTTTCAACAAGAGCCATTCCACGGCCTACGCCCTGCTCGCCTACCAAACCGCCTACCTGAAAGCCCACTTCCCGGTGCAATTCATGGCGGCCATGCTGACCAGCGAAATGTCCAACACCGACAAGGTGGTCAAGTACCTCGGGGAGTGTCGCGAGATGGGAATCGAGGTCCTGCCGCCCGACATCAACGAGAGCCAGATTCACTTTCAGGCCGCGGGCCGCAACATCCGCTTCGGCTTGGCCGCCATCCGCAACGTGGGCGAGGGAGCCATTCGCAAGGTCCTGGCCTGCCGCGATGAAATCGGGGGCTTCGAAAACCTCTACCAGTTTTGCGAAAACGTCGATCTGCGGCTGGTCAACAAAAGAGTCCTCGAGGCGCTGATCAAGTCGGGGGCCTTCGATTCCCTGGGATCGAACCGGAAGTCGCTGATGGCGATTCTCGATGGAGCCATCGAGCGCGGCCACAGCGCTCAAAGGGACCGTCTCAGCGGCCAAAAGGGACTTTTCGGCGACGACGCGCCCATCGGATTCGGCGAGGAGGCCGAGGCTATCCCCGACGTGGGCGAATGGGGCGATCGGGAAAAATGGAGCTACGAAAAGGAGACTCTGGGCTTTTACGTCACCGGACACCCCCTCCAGAAATACGAAACCGAGCTCCGTCAGTTCGCACAGACCACCGCCGACCAAGTGGGCGAGCGTCTTTCCGGCCGCGACGTCTCGGTGGGTGGAGTGGTGACGAGCATGCGGCGTCTGCGCACGCGCAAGGGAGACGCCTTCGCCTCCTTCCAGCTCGAAGACCTCACAGGCACCGTGGAAGTCATCGTTTGGCCGACCACATTTCAACAGTGCTGCGAGCTTCTCGAGAGCAGCGAAACACCCATCTTCGTGCAGGGTCGCTGCGAGGTGGACGGGCGAGGCGAAATCCGCGTTCTGGCCTCGGAGGTCTTCCCGCTGGATTCGCTCTGGAAACGGGGAGCCCAAAAACTCCGCATCCAACTCGATCTGCCCGGACTGGAAGCAGCCAAGGTCTCTCAGCTGCGAAACCTTCTCAGCCGCTACCCCGGAAGCTGCGCGGTGGAATTCGAGCTTCTCAAACTCGACGAGTTCAAGATGCGGGTCATCCCCAGCGATCATCTTTCGATCAATCCGGTGCCAACCCTGATCTCCGAATTGGAAGGGCTTTTTGGCGAAAACACCATCACCTTGTATACTTAGCGAGGGGAAATCCGGTCTTGGAAGCCACTCTGCGCGAGATCAATCAACTTCGGGAACAGGTCGACAACCTGCCACCGGAAGCCGCGGCTGAAATCGCACGCCTCAAAGAGCAGATTGCGGAGCTGCAGAGTCGTCTCGACCGCGGCATGTCCGCCTGGGAGCACGTCCAACTCTCCAGGCACGAAGATCGCCCCTACACCCTCGATTACTTCAGCCGCCTTTTCGAGTCGTTTCGCGAGCTGCACGGAGACCGCAAATACGCCGACGACCCTTCGATCGTAGGAGGCATGGCCAAATTCAACGATCGGCAGGTGATGGTGATCGGCCACCAGAAAGGCCGCAATACCAAAGACCGAATCTATCGCAACTACGGCATGCCCAAGCCCGAGGGATACCGCAAGGCGATTCGACTGATGGAACTGGCGGCCCGTTTCGACCGTCCCATCCTCACTTTCATCGACACGCCGGGCGCCTATCCGGGCATCGGCGCCGAAGAACGCGGACAAGCCGAGGCGATCGCTTTCAATCTGCGAAAGATGGCGCGCCTGCCCGTGCCCATCGTCGTCACCGTGCTGGGAGAGGGAGGCAGCGGCGGAGCCTTGGCCATCGGCGTCGGCGATCGCGTGCTGATGCTCGAGCATTCGATCTATTCCGTGATCTCCCCCGAGAGCTGTTCTGCCATTCTCTGGAAGGATCAACAGCACGCCCGGCAGGCCGCCGAAAACCTCGGACTCACCTCCGAACACCTCCTCAAACTCGGCGTCATCGAGGAGATCGTGCCCGAACCGCCCGGCGGCGCCCAAAACGACTGGGACGAGGCCGCCCTGCTCCTCAAAGCAAGACTCTCTCACCATCTCCAAGAGCTGGAGACCCTGCCCCGGGAGGAGTTGTTGCGGCTTCGTTTCGAGAAGTTCCGGGCCATCGGGTTCTTCTCCGGGAGTTGACCATGTCGGTCGACCCCCGATTCCTGGCGGACGTGATGCTCGGCAGCCTCGCCAGATGGCTCCGCATCCTGGGCTACGACACCGAATACGACAACCGCATCCACGACGACCAACTGGTCGAGCGCGGCCTCGCCGAAGGACGAATCGTACTCACACGCGACACTCGGCTCATGGAACGGTCCGCTCTGCGCGATGGCCACCTTCTGGTTCGCGGACAGACCCTCGAAGAACAGATTCTGGAGGTTCTACGCTTCGTGGAAGCGCGTGTCGACGAGGCTCGGCTTCTGACCCGTTGCCTCGAGTGCAATCGACTCCTGACCCCCGTCGACCGCGAGTCCGTCGGCTGCGAAGTTCCCCCCTACGTCTACCGAACTCAAGATCGTTTCAAACGTTGCCCCGGTTGTCGGCGGCTCTACTGGCCGGGTACCCATCGCGACCGCATCCTTGAGTCCTTGATGAATCTGAGAGCTTAGAGGAATGAGAAACCTCTGCGCACCTCAGCGTCCTCCGCGGCTCTGCGCTGAAACCCGGAACCACTGATGCCCCTCTTCGATTACCGTTTCCGAGTCCCTGCTTCCCGGGAAGCCGTCCTCGACTTCCACGCCAGCCCCGAGGTTTTGCGCCGTCTCACCCCGCCCCCGATGATCGTCCGCATCCACAGATTCGGCGAGATGAAAGAGGGCATGATCGCCGAGTTCACGCTTTGGCTGGGTCCCTACCCCATCCGCTGGAGGGCGCGCCATGAGAACGTCGGTCCCGACGGCTTCACCGACGTCCAGCTCAGCGGACCGGCCTCCAAGTGGAAGCATCGCCATCAGTTCGTCGCCATCTCCCGCGCGGAAACCGAGATCCGCGAGCATATCGAGTACGAGCACAAGCCGGGTCTGGCCGGGATAGTCTCACGCCTGCTCTTCAACCGCCCCTCCCTTCGTATGCTCTTCGTCTACCGGAGTTGGGTAACGCGACGGGCACTCGCGGCATGACCTTCCCGCTGCTGAGTCACAGGCTGGAAGCCTGTCTTCCGGCCGCGACAAACCGGAAGGCGGGCATCTTGCCTGTCCTCTGTTGCACGAACTTGCCGGTCCCGGGTCACAGGCTGGAAGCCTGTGTTCCGGCCGCGACAAACCGGAAGGCTAGCATCTTGCCTGTCCTCTGAGATCCAAGCGTTACACTCGGGATCGGAATCCCCCGGGGCTGCCCGTACCACGACATCTCGACTATAATGATTGCCTTTTACCCGATCGGATCGCTCCATGAATGAATCGGATCAGATGCAGCGCACCGTCTACTGCGGCGAGGTGAACGAGGAGCTGGCCGGTCAGACCGTCGTCCTGACGGGCTGGGTGGACAGGCGGCGCGATTTGGGCGGCCTCATCTTTCTGGACCTGCGGGACCGTGAAGGCATCGTCCAAGTCGTGGTCGGTCACGGCAGCGGCGACACCCTGGACACCGCAAAATCGATCCGTTCGGAATTCGTGGTGGGCGTCGCAGGAAAGGTGGTCGAGCGCACTCCCGACACGGTGAACCCCGAAATCGCCACCGGGACAGTCGAGGTCCAGGCCTCCGAGATACGGATTCTCAACGAGGCGAGCACCCCGCCCTTCCCGGTCAACGAGAAGGCCGAGGTCGCCGAAGAGACGCGGCTGCGCTACCGCTTTCTGGATTTGCGCCGGCCTCGTTTCCAACGCAACTTCCGCTTGCGTCACCGAGTCGGCCTGGAAGTCCGCAAACTTCTGGACGAGGAAGGTTTCATCGAGATCGAAACCCCCTTCTTGACCAAATCGACACCCGAGGGTGCGAGAGACTATCTGGTGCCGAGCCGTCTCTATGCCGGCCACTTCTACGCCCTGCCCCAGTCGCCGCAGCTCTTCAAACAGCTGCTCATGATCTCCGGCTTCGACCGCTACTTTCAGATCGTTCGCTGCTTTCGCGACGAGGACCAGCGGGCCGACCGCCAAGCCGAATTCACCCAGATCGACATCGAGATGTCGTTCCCCTCGATGGACACGGTTTTCACCCTGGTGGAAATGCTCATGTCGCGCGTTTTCGACTTGGTGGGAATCGAGCTGACTCTTCCCTTCCCCCGCATGACCTACGGCGAGGCGATGTCGCGTTTCGGCACCGACCGTCCCGACACCCGCTTCGGGTTGGAACTGTGCGACCTGGGCGACTGCTTTCGAGAAACACCTTTTCGCGTATTCCGCAAGATCCTGGCCGAGGGCGGAGCCATCAAAGGAATCAGGCTCTCTCCAGGCGCCTCCTATAGCCGGGCCCAGGTGGATAAGTTGAGGGATGTCACAGCTATTTACGGGGCACAGGCTCTAAGCTGGATCAGGTGCGACACCGAAGGTTTGAAGACTTCCTTCCCCAAAGTGGTGCCGCTCGCGGAGCTGCAAGCGGCATGCGCGAAGGCGGAGGCCGAGAGCGGAGACCTCGTCTTTATCGTGGCGGGCAAGCCAAGTGTCGTCCACGCGGCATTGAGCGGACTCCGGCTTCATCTGGCAAACCAGCTGGAGCTGATTCCCGCCGACCGGAACGACTTCCTCTGGGTCTACGATTTTCCGCTGGTGGAATGGAGTGACGAGCAACAGCGCTTTTTGTCGCTGCACCATCCCTTCACCTCCCCGCTCGAAGCCGACGTCGCTCTCCTGGCGACCGATCCGGGGGCGGCCCGTGCACGTGCCTACGATGTGGTGCTCAACGGCATGGAAATCGGCGGAGGCTCGATCCGAATCCACCGGCCTGAGCTGCAGAAGAAAATCTTCGACATATTGGGCATCGCCGACGACGAGGCCAACGCCAAGTTCGGTTTTTTTCTGGAAGCTCTCCGCTACGGCACTCCCCCTCACGGCGGGATCGCCCTGGGGCTGGACCGTCTGGTCATGATGCTGGCAGGGGAGAAATCCCTCCGGGACGTGATCGCCTTCCCTAAAACCGCCCGCGCCATGGACCTGATGTGCGGTGCCCCGTCGCCGGTCACCGAGACCCAGCTCAAGGAACTGCACATCAAAACCAGGTAGCACCTGGGCGCTTGCAGTCCAGACGCCGACGTGGCCGCGCTTCCCGAGGCTGTCTCGGCGCGCTTTCACTCGATTCCAGGGCACCCAAGGCCAGGGCTCGACCAACCGCTTGGGGCATTTCCACTTGACCGTTTTGGCTTCGGTATTTACACTAACAAAGTTAGTAATGAGCCGTCGGCAGTTGGGAGAGTTCGAACACCGGATCTTGCTTTCCATCCTGAGGTTGGGAGGAGAGTCCTACAGCGTCCCCATCGTCCTCGAGTTGGAGGAGCGGACCGGACGCGAAGTCGCTGCAGCGGCTGTTTTCATCGTGCTTCGGCGGCTCGAGGAAAAAGGCCTTCTCCGCTCCCGGTTGGAAAAGCCGAGGGATGCCCGGACGGGCCGGGTCAGACGCTACTTCAAGCTTCAACCGGCCGCCCTGCGTCAGCTGCGCGAGTCGCGCCGCGTCCTGATGCGGCTCTGGGAGAATGTCGAAACCGTGCTGGACGAGGCGTGATGAAGCGAAAGCGGAGCGGCTCCAGGCTTCCCTTCTTTTTTCGATTGCCGGATCAATCGATCTTTCGCAAGGCGCTGGCCCGCCGGGAGAACGCCGACGCCGCCAGCGAATTCGAAGAACTCTACCAACTGCGCCTGGCCCGGGACGGCCGGCGTGCGGCCCTTGGTTGGCGGCGCCGCCAGCTTGTCCACCTCTGGATCCGGTTGGCGGGCGAGGCGCTGCGCAGGAAACTCTTCGAGCGGAATCGCCCGGCCCGCCCGACGGCCCAATCCGCGGGAGAAACCATGAGCAACATTCTGACGGACCTTCGGCTCAGTCTGCGCGCCCTGTTGCGCGCGCCTCTCTTCAGCTTGACCGTGCTGCTCACCGTGGGGCTTGGGATCGGCGGCAGCACCGCGGTGTTCTCGGTCGTCAACTCGGTCCTCCTCCAGCCCCTTCCCTACAGCCAGCCCGAGGAGCTGGTCAAGATCTACACGGCGAGTCCTCCCAGTCGATGGCCCTTTTCCGTGGCCGACTACCTCGCCCTGGAGGAACAACAGACCAGCTTCGACCGGGTTGCCGCTTACAACTACGGAGGGATGTTTCTGGAGAGCGGCGATGAGGTGGAACGCGTTTCCGCCATGCCGTTGACCTGGGCGTACCCCGAACTGCTCGGCCTGCAACCCCTGGTAGGCCGGGTGTTCGAGGCCGGCGACGGGCGAGTCGGCGCCGAAGCGACCGCCCTGATCAGCCACGGATTCTGGATGCGCAAGATGGGCGGCGATCCGGCCGCCCTGGGGCGACCGATCCGCCTCAACGATCGAGCATACACGGTGATCGGGGTGCTTCCCTCGCAGATGGGTCCGCTGGAGCATTCGCGTGAAGTGTTCCCCATCCTGCAGTTCGACACTCCCAGCCGCAAGGGTCCCTTTTTCTTGCACATTGTGGGCCGTCTCGGCGAGGACGTCGACGCCGCGGCGGCGGCGGCCGAGCTGCGCGCCATCAATCGCCGCATCTTCCCGATCTGGGAGTCTTCCTATCCGGACGAACGGGCAAGCTGGGGCATGCAGGACTTGCGCGAAGCGGTCGTCGGGGAAGTCGGCCGTCCCTTGGCCGTGGCTCTGGGAGCAGTGGCTTTCGTCCTGCTGATCGCTTCGGTCAACGCGGCCAACCTGCTCCTGGCGCGCGTGGTCCGTCAGCGTCGGGCGCTGGCGGTTCGGGCCGCCCTGGGCGCCACCCGTTTTCGTCTGGCCAGACAGTTGATCACCGAAAGCGGCCTGCTGGGGATGGCGGGCGGAATCCTGGGAATCGCCGTCGCGGCGGGCCTGCTCCGTCTGGTGGAGGTCTTCGGCGCCGATTACATCCCCCGGCTGCAGGAGGTGGGATTGCAGGGACCGTCCTGGGGATTCGCGGTCGTAGTCACGGCGGCGAGTTCGCTGCTCTTCGGTTTGGTGCCCGCTCTGGAGGGGAGCAGACCCGGGCTGGAGCGCGACCTCGGCAGCCAGGGACGAGCCAACACCGAAGGCGCCAGGCCCCGGCGGCTGCGCAAGGCGCTGGTGGCCCTCGAGTTCGCCGTCGCCGTTCCGCTGTTGGTCGGCGCCGGTCTGATGCTGGCCAGCTTCTCCAATCTCGCCGCGGTCGATCCGGGATTCCGCACCGAGAACATCCTGACGGTGGGTGTGGAGTTTCGAATGAGTCGCTATCCGCGGATGAGCGATGTCAGGGCCTTTTGGGACGAGGCGCTGCCTCGCCTGGCAGCGCTGCCTGGCGTGGGCGCGGCGGGGCTGGCCAACGGCCGCCCTCCCAATCAGTATCCGATGAGCAACAACTTCAACCTCTTGGACCGTCCTACGCCCCCGACCGAATCTCAACCGGCCGTGCCCTGGGTGGCGATCAACCCCGAATACTTCCAAGTGCTCGGGGTGCCACTGCTGCAAGGGCGGATGTTGCGGGAAACCGCCGAGGACGCCGACATCGAAGTCATGGTCGACAACACCTGGGCGCGTCGCTTTTATCCCGGCGAGGACCCGCTGGGTCGCCGATTCACCTCGGGAGGTTGCGACGGACCCGAATGCTCGCGGCTGGTGGTGGTGGGAGTGGTGGGCGACGTCAAATACGCGGGGCTGGGCGATTCGTCCCAGGGCACCGTCTACACCCTGCAAAGGCTGAACCCCACCAACTGGACCTATCTTTTCGCCAGGACTGAAAGGGACCCCGACTTGGTTCTCCCGTCGATCCGGGAGGTCCTGCGCGCTCGAGACGCCCAGCTGCCGCTCTTCAGCGTCAGCACCATCGACGACCTGATGGCCGAAAACCTCCAATCTCCTTTGCACGCCTCGGCCCTGGCCGGCGCGCTGGCAGTCGTGGCGCTGCTGCTGGCTGCCACGGGAATCTACGGAGTGATGGCCTATTTCGTGCAGCAGCGCACCGCCGAGATCGGCATCCGAATCGCGCTGGGAGGCCAACCCTCCAGCGTCCTCTGGATGGTGGTCGGGCAAGGCATGCGGCTGGCTTTATGGGGGTTGGCGATCGGGATGCCCGCGGCCTTCCTGCTCAGCCCTCTGCTCTCGGGTCTTCTCTTCGAGATCGCGGCAACGGATTTGCTCACCTACGCCTCAGTCGCTCTGGGTCTCACCGCCGTCGCTCTCTTCGCCTGTCTGATCCCCGGTCTGCGGGCTTCGGCTGTGGACCCCGTCAAGGCGCTGCAGAGCGATTGACGAAGTTGAGGTGAAGTGGTCGTGATTCGGTCGTCAGGTCGATCCTCATGCCGATTACGAATACGATCACGACGAGGTCTCGCGGCAGTGCGAGGTCGCCGGCCGGCTGTTTTCCTGAAATATAATGGTGCTCATTGTCGGCGCGGAAAGTCATTCCTGCGCCGACCCTATAGGATGGACACCACACTCTATGCACAACCGAACGAGGCTCGAGAAATCAGGCTCCTTTTCCGCTTCTCCCTTCCAGCCGCTGACCGCGGCCGTCTGCCTCATTTCCTTCCTACTGCTCACAGGGCTCTTCCCCGTCCTGGCCCAGAGCGGCTTCGAAGACGATCGAGTCATGCTGCAAGGCTTTTACTGGGAATCGTACCGCCACGGTCACAGCGATCGCTTCCCGGCCTACGGTGAAAAGCGTTGGTACGAAATCGTCGGCGAGCATGCCGACGAGATCGCGCAGGCCCGCTTCGATCTGATCTGGTTACCCCCGCCGTCCTACGCGGGGTCCCTGAGCGCCGGCTACAACCCCAAGGAATACTATCGGCTCGACAACAGTTACGGGAGCTTCGAGCAGCATCGCGCCATGCTCGAGGCTCTCTTGCAAAACGGCGTCGAGCCGGTGGCCGATTTGGTCCTCAATCACCGGGACGGCACTCACGGCTGGGCCGATTTCAGGAATCCCGATTGGGGGCCTTGGTCGATTTGTGGCACCGATGAAGCCTACAACAGGCCCGAGTCGGGGATCTCGGACACGCCGTTTTCCGAGCGCGGTCAATGCGAGGAGAAGCCGACCCAGTACACTAGTCACGGGGGCAGCACCTATCAATACGACAGCTTTCGCGACCTCGCCCACACCGATGCACGCGTGCGACGCGATCTGCTGCGTCACCTGCTCCAACTCCGCTCACTCGGCTACCGGGGATGGCGTTACGACATGGTCCATGGCTTCCACGCTCAATGGATCGCCCTCTACAACCGGCTCAGCCAGCCCACCTTTTCGGTGGGCGAATACGACTGGGGTGCGCACAACGAGCAGCGAGGCTGGATCTGGCATACTGCCACGCAACCCAATGCCGGCGCCGTCGAGCACCTCAAGACCTCGAGCAACGTCTTCGATTTCACGACGCTCTTCAGTCTCAAGGAGATTATCCGCCAAGGCCGTTATTTCGCACTGTACGGATTGGGGAACGGGATCGGCATGGTCGGCGACGCGACCGACGGGCTGCCCTGGAAGAACCGCGCCGTTACCTTTGTCGAGAACCACGACACCGGTTACCGCACCAACGAGGACGGCACACCCCAAGAGCATCATTTGCACGACACCTTCGCCAACGGCTGGCAAGTCGAGCAGGCCTACGCCCACATCCTGACCCATCCCGGCGTCCCCACGGTCTTCTGGAAGCACTATTTCGACTGGGGGCCGGATCTGCGAAACAAGATCCACGCCCTGATCAACGCGCGCAAAGCGGCGGGCGTCCATGCGGGCAGTCAGGTGCACTTGCAGGACAACGCGCGAAGCGCCGGAGTGTACGCGGCCCGGGTGGACGGCCGGAACGGCGAGCTCTACGTCCGCGTGGGCGGCGGCGACGGGCAGTGGGAGCCGAGCATGTCGAGCTATCGCGACTATCGGGTCTACGCCCAGGGCGCCGGCTGGAAGGTGTGGGTCAAGCTGCCGGGAAACCCCGAGTTGCGACAGGCGCCCCCCCGAGGCCCACTGCCCATACCCGAGTACACGCCCCCCGACCAGATCGTTTTGCCGGACATGGATCAGTAAGGCACGTCTTCGTGAATACGGTGATGTATGGCCGGAAAGGGGCTCGGCCGATCACTCACCGAGCCTACTCGTCGCCCGCCGAATAGCTGATCCGGTAGATGACGCCGAGCTTGTCGTCCGACAGCAGCAAGGCTCCGTCTGGCATCTGCAGGACGTCCACGGGCCGGCCCCAGGCTTCTCCACCCTCCAACCAGCCGTCGGCGAAGACTTCGTAATTGACGGCCCGGCTGTTCTCGATGATGCGGATGACCATCAGCCGATAGCCTATGGGGACGCTGCGGTTCCAGGAGCCGTGCTCGGCCACGAAGAGTTGATTGCGGAATTCCGGCGGGAACATCTCTCCGGTGTAGAAGCGTGCGCCGACCGCGGCCACGTGCGGGCCCAGGTTCATCGCCGGGGGTTCGAAATCGCTGCAGGGCCGCTTTTCCCCGAATTCCGGGTCGGGCAGAAACCCGCCGTGGCAATAGGGGTATCCGAAGTGTTGTCCGGCGTAACGGACCCGGCCCAGTTCGTCGGGCGGGACTTCGTCGCCGATCATGTCGCGGCCGTTGTCGGTGAACCAGAGCTCCCCGGTGACCGGATGCCAGTCGAATCCGACGCTGTTGCGGACGCCGTGGGCCACGATCTCGAGACCCGATCCGTCGGGATTGATGCGGGTGATCGAGGCGTAGCGCGGGTCGTCGAGGCGCTCGCAGATGTTGCAGGGCGCTCCCACCGGGACGTAGAGCTTGCCGTCGGGTCCGAAGGCGATGAACTTCCAACCGTGATGCCGGTCGGAGGGGTAATTGTCGGTCACGACCACCGGTTCCGGTGGATTCTCGAGATGCTGGTCGATGTCGTCGTATCGAAGGATTCGATTCACCTCGGCCACGAAAAGAGAGCCGTTCCGGTAGGCCACGCCGTTGGGCATGTTGAGGCCCTCGGCCAGGAGATGGACCTTATCGGCCTTTTGATCTCCGTCGGCGTCGACAAGAGCGTAGACATTTCCGGCGCGGCGAGTTCCCACGTAGACGACTCCCGAAGGACTCAACGTCAAGGAACGGGCGTTGCGCACTTCACCGGCATAAAGACCGACCTGGAAGCCGTCGCGGATTCGGATGCGGTCGAGCGGCACCTTGCCGTCGGTCTCTGCATGCGGGACTCCGGACATGAGCGCCGCAGAGATGAGAGTGGTCAAGACACGACCTCGGAAGAAATGATTCGACATGGAGGATTTTTATACCACACCGTCCAGGGCCCCGCAGGGCTGTTGACTTCTCTCCGCATGGCATCTACCATGGGGCGCATTCCGAATATTTCACCGGTCGCTTTGTCGCGAGAATTTCCAGTGACGGCTTTCGACCGCTTCTGAGAACGATCGAGTCGAAGCGGCGAGGTGCATTTTCGGGCAGGCAATCCGGGATCGTTCCGTCTCGGATCGGAAGGAGAACACCGGTGGGCAGGCAACCGAGGAAGGGTGGACAGAGGAAACCGGGTTCGACGAAGAAGCCACCGGATGGAGGCAAGGCCGGTCGCAGGGGAGTCTCGGCGGCTTCGACGACGAGCCGGAAGCCGTCCACGAATCTTCGCTCGAAGAGGTTCAGCGGCAATGCGGAGTTGGAGCGGGTGCTCGACGGCCAGGCGCTGGTCATGGGCGGACAGAGCGGCGACGCCGTCAAGGTGATTCAGCAGGCGCTCGAGGCCTTCGGCTTTCCCCTCAAGGACCACCACGACGACGGGGTTTTCGGAAACGAGACCAAGCAAGCCGTGATCGACTTTCAGACTTCGGTACCCGCCAATGACATCGACGGGATCGTGGGACCGGAGACGATGCGCCTGCTCGACGATCGGGCCTTGGCTGAAGAAAGGAAGGCCGTCGATGACAAGGAAGAGGACAACCTCAAGAAGGTGCGCCGCGAGATCGAGGAAAGAAGAAGGAACGCCGGCGACGACAAGCGGCCGTCGCGAGCGCTTTGTCTGCTCGACATGTACGAAGCGTACCGAAATGGAGTCGCGGTCAAAGATCGGTACATGACCCAGGAAACTCTGAACATCTACATCAAAGAGGATCGGGGAAATCGGGCGGGCGGCAACTTCGTCCATCCCAGCAAGAAAGAGAAGAGTTGCTTCGATTACCTCGATCTACACGTCGGTAAACAGCTGAAGGTTCTCACCAACGAGCTGATCAGCGAGGCCGGCGGAATCATGTGGGGCATGTCGTATGTTCAGGAGTTGAGCCAAATCCCGGGGAAAGGGGCGCTGAACGTGGAGACACTGAAATTCCTCAAGGGGTATTTCGCTCGGCGAAAGGCGGCGACGAACGACATTTACTCTTGTTTTTAACCGGTGTGGGATCCGTCCCAAGACATGTCACGGTTCGCGATGGAATCCGCGAACCCGATCCAGAGGGGAGGCCGGCGATGAGAGAGAGGAGAACCGGCAGGCCGAGGGGGGTACGACGCCAAGGGCGCGGGGCAGCGGAAGCGCAGGCCAGGCCGCGCGGCGAGCGGCGCGAGAAGGGGGCACGAAAAGGCGCGAGTGCGCCTCGCTTCGAGCACGTCGATCTCCGCATCCACTCCATCAAGTGCGTGGACGACTCCAAGGAAATCGACCGCGACGAAATCACCTTGGCCGCGATCAAGGTGGAAGGCAAGATGCAGGGCTCGGGCAACGCCAAGAAGCTCGCTGTCAAAGCGGAAAAGGGAGAGACGCTCGACGGCGGAAAATTCAAAAAGGGCGATATGCGGAAGTACTCCCAACCCCGTCGCGTGGCGCGCTTCGCTGCGGGAGGCGAGGGGGCCAAAGACGACTGGCCCCGCCAATACCACGCCACTCTCGTCTTGATCGAGAAGGACAAGGCCGCCATCGGCGCCATCGTCAACAAGATTGTGACTTTGATCGAGAAGCAGCTGGCCGGCAAGATCGTCGCGACTGTCGGCAAGACCGCGGCCAACCTGGCCGCCGGGGCCGCGGCCGGCGCCGCTATGGGCTCCGCCGTTCCGCTCGTCGGCACGGCCGCGGGCGCTGCCGTGGGGGCTGCCATCAAGGCAGGCGCCGGCGCCATCAAGAAAGCTCGCGAAGATGACGTCTTCGAGCCCAAGCAGGTCCGCCTGGAACTGCCCGCTTTCCCATCCGACGCAGGCGAAATCGAGGGTTCCAAGGACAAGAAGGTCTTCAAAGGCTTCAAAGGCAGATACGACGTAACCTACTCGTGGGCCGTGCAGTAGATTCCGGACGCGGAAAAGAAAGCGTCGAAGAACTCGCCTCACGTTTCGGAGACGATCTGGCGGCCCAAAAGGGGTGCCAAGCGGCCTGTTTCCGGACTCTCGAAACCCGTCTTTTCTTTCCTCGAAAATAACCTCCGGTAGCTGTTGACTTCCAGCCGGAAAGCTCCTATCATTCGGCCCTGTCCCCAGCATTCTCCGGGCGGAATCTCCAGCGATCTGGTGGTCATGAGTCGTACCTACTCTACCCGTGAAGTTGCTCAAATGTGGAACGTGAGCGAGTCGACGGTCAAGCGCTGGGCCGACTCCAAAGGGCTGCATTGCCGGCGCACGCCGGGGGGCCACCGGCGCTTCCTGCTGCACGATCTTCAGAGCTTTCAACAAGAGCGGGGTTTCGAGGCCACCGGAATCCTGACCACCGTCGATTGGGAAGACCCCACTGTCGAGGTATCCCTCAATCAGCTCGATTTCGAGGCGGTGCGCGAGCAGGTCAATTATCTGGCGGCCCGCAACCAGCGAAGTCAAATCAAAGACCTCTTGGAGAGGCTCTACCTGAGAGGCGCCAGCATCGTCGAGCTTTACGACCGGGTCCTCGTCCCGGTGGAACTGCTGGCCCGCCATTTACTCGATCAACAGAAGATTCCCGACGGCCAGGCCCGCTTGATTCGCAACAACCTCGAAGAATCGATGTACTACCTGTTTCCGCAGGTGATCCGAAAGAAGCCCAACGGCAAAACGGGACTCTGCGCCACCCCCGACATGCACAACCAGCTTTCCCTCAATGCCATCTCTCGGATCCTCGAAGTCGAAGGCTGGGAGAGCCTCAACCTGGGCAGCCACGTCAGCTACGAATCGATGGCCGAGATGGTGCAGCTCGAGCCGGTCAACCTGGTTTGCGTGGTCTCCTTCGATGACGGGGCTTCACCCAAATCGTCCAAGAAGATGGCCGAGTTGGCCCGTTCGGCCCGCGACTATCGCATCCCTCTGGTGTTCTTCGGTCCCGGCTTCGAACCCCTGCGGGACAAAGACGGCTTCGGAGACAGCTTCTGGTTCAAGGACCTCGATTCTCTTCGCGATTACATCTCCGGCTTGAACCGGCACTGAGGCCGTTTCGTCTTCCGTCCCGAACAAGGAACACCGATGCGGGGAACGAGGGACGACGGGTGGTGGAAGGCCCCGGATCCTTTCGCCGGGTGTGTTGCATGATTTAGTGTTGGGAGTTCCCCGCGGGGCTTATTTCAGCGCTTCAAGATGGCGCGCAGCGTGAAGAGAACGTTGGCGGGGCGCTCGGCGAGGCGGCGCATGAAATAGGGCGCCCACTCGGTTCCGAAGGGAACGTAGACCCGGAAGCGATAGCCTTGCCGGCGCAGTGCCAACTGATAGTCGCGGCGCACGCCGTAAAGCATCTGAAACTCGTAGCGGTCG
>JBFGHF010000011.1:0-15926 GCA_041578355.1 Acidobacteriota bacterium | reverse complement strand
GGGTGGGTCCGCCTGCCCGCCGTAGCTCCGTCTTCGGAGCGAAGGAGGGTGGGACTGAATCTCGTTGTGATTCTGCTTACCTCTTCGTAGCTCTAGCCCCGTTGGTAGGGCGGCGGATGCGCTAGAATCTGCCGACAGGAAGTGATGACGAGCATTCCCTGCTTGCTATGGTCGGGTCAACGACCGGTCTCGAAAAGAAATTCTGCGAGTGCAAAGCCGCGGCTCAATGGAGCTTTCGCCTCGGCTGCGACTTCACCGTCAGCCAGGGCCAACTGGGCCGCTTCCGCGGGTACGACCCGGCAAGACCGCTGCAACCCGAGAATCGCTTGAGCCGAGATCTGGCCCTGGTGGTCGACGAGTAGGGGCCGCTTCCCGAGCATGCGTTGTGCTATCCGCACCGTTGTCTAATCTCCTGTCCAGGCCATGCGTTGGAAGTCGACGATGATGGCGGACGACCAGCAACCGGATTCTATCGTGGCCGCTCAGCCGAAAAAGAATTGAGTAGGGAAACTTGCGGATCAAGCAACCGTCGGATGTCACGCTCGATCACCGGATACTTGCCGAGGGACACGCCGAGTACTCACTACTGGTTTCAAGAGGCGCCATGGTGAGGATGGACTTCCCGTTCGAGCCGTTTCCCGAGCTCGCGTCGTGCCACCCGGAGATCGAATTCCGTCTGCAGACCCAGCCACAGGTCGGGGGAGGTGCCAAAATAGCGCGCCAACCGCAACGCGGTGTCCGCAGTGATGGAGCGTCGCCCGCGCACGATCTCTCCGATTCTCGTCGCCGGAACGCGCAACCCCAAGGCCAGGGCATTGGCGCTGAGATCCAGAGGGCGCATGAACTCTTCAAGGAGAATCTCGCCGGGATGAATCGGATCGAGGCGCTTTTCACTCATGCTTTTCTGCCATCAGTGATAGTCGACGATCTCGACGTCGTGAGCCTCTCGGTCCCGCCACACGAAACAGATGCGCCATTGACGGTTGATCCGGATGCTGTGCTGTCCGGCCCGATCGCCCCTGAGCACCTCCAGTCGATTCCCCGGGAGCGCTGCCAAGTCGGCCAGACGCCGCGAACGGTGGAGCAAAAGCAGCTTTCTTCTCGCCGAGCATTCAAAGGCCCGGAACTTCGCCACATAGCGGTCATGAAGAGCGCTTCCGTTCTGGCACAACGGAACGACGCGATCACCTGCCAAGCGTATAACGTGACTCGTTCTATGTCAAGCGGATGCTCAGGAAAAGAGGCGGGCTCAGAAATGGCGCGTTTGAGGAGTGTCGCGAGCCGCCGCCGTGGCCGACCCGCTGCTTCCGGCTTCCCACTCGCTGCCGCTCGCGCTCTGCGTCATCAATGGCAGTGCTGCCCGGCACCCACCGCTTTCCCCTGAATCTCGTAGGATCTGCTCGTTGATTCCGAGGGCGGCGGGCACCCCACCCTTTCACGCAAGTGGGTCTTTTCCGTCGGGCTTGGGGTGATCCAGCTCGCACTTCTAATCGCGCACCTCACATTGCCGCTCGGGCGCTCTGACTTCAAGCGGGTCTCGAGAGCAACGACGAAGCGGGAACATCGAGAACGGCCAAGTGCGAGAGGAGAGATGAGAGTTGCGAGGTCCGTCGAGGGAAACCGGTGCGGCTGAGAGCCCTCTTTGCAACGAGGATCATAAGCAGCGCCTTGGCGGGGATGGACCTCCCGTTCGACCCGTTTCCCGAGCTCGCGTCGTTCCATCCGGAGATCGAATTCCGTCAGCAGACCCGGCCGCAGGTCCGGGCGGCGGACCCACAAACCCGGAACAAATCTCGGCCCGGGCGCGTCCTAGTTGGGAGCGGAACTTTGGGCGGTTTGAAACCGTACGGGTTTTTCAGGAACGGGCAGATTCTGATCCAGCCTGTTAATCGCGGCCGAGCGGCTGCGTATAACGACTGGAACGATAATCCCGCTTCCGTCCGTGGAGCGGTGGTTTCCTCCGGTTGGATTCCTGTAGCGGCACCCAGGAGCCCGCAAAGAGAACGCAGCATCACGCAGAGGGCAGTAAGCGGTAAGCAGTAAGCCGTAAGCGGAGAGCAAAGAAGCATGACCCAGCAATCACCCCCTCGCAAGAGGGTTTACGTCTTTTTACTGGTCGTCGCCGTGCTCGCGGTCGGCGGATATTTTGGCAACCAGTATTTCAATTCGAGCCAGGAGGCATCTGCCGATGCCAAGGCGGGCGAATCGGCCGACCAAACCAAGGCCGAGGACGCCGTTATCCCCGTCGAGCTGGCGGAAGCGGAGATCGGCGAGATCGCCTCGAAACTGACGGCGACCGCCAACCTGCGTCCGTTGCGTGAAGTCGAGATCCTTTCCCAGACGGAAGCCCAGGTGCTTACGATCGAAGCGGAAGAGGGCGACCGGGTGCGAGAGGGTCAGGCGCTCTGCCGACTCGACGACCGGCAGCTCCAGATCCGCATGGAGTCGGCTCGGCAGAAGCTGGCCCAGGCCAGGCTGCAGCTCGAGAAGGCTCAGATCAGGCGCGAGAAGGCCGCCACTCAGATCGCCAACAGCCGCGAGGAATACGACCGCTACGACAAGCTCTTTAAGGAAAAGCTGGTCAGCGAGCGCGAAGTGGCCCAGCTTCAATATCGAATCGACGAGTTGGAACACGACGAACGGGTCTCGACGCATGAGACCCGGGAGTTGAGTCACCGGGTCGACGAATTGATCTCGGAGATCTCCCAGATCGAATTGGAGATCGCCCAGACGCGGATCACGGCGCCTTTCAGCGGTGTCATCACCGAGCGGGCCATCGAACGGGGACAGACCGTCCGCAGGCTCGACCGCATCTTCAAACTGGGGAGTTTCTCCACTCTTTACGCAGATGTCTTTCTCTCCGAACGCGAGGCGCGACAAGTCGAACCGGGCCAGGAAGTGGGCGTCGCCTTGGGAGTCGACGAGCGCCAAAGGAGTTCCGCCAAAGTGGCTCGAATCAGTCCCGTGGTGGATCAGGCCACCGGGACCGTGAAAGTCACGGTCGAGTTGGCGGGGACCGAAGAAGGCTTCAAGCCGGGGGCCTTCGTCAAAGTGGCGATCGAGACCGACCGCCGGAAACGAGCCTTGTTGATCCCCAAGCGGGCGCTGATCGAGCAGGATTCGACGTTCCATGTCTATGTGGTGAACGACGGTTCGGCGGTCCGGGCGGATGTCGTCTTGGGCTATCAGGACGGCGAGCGTGTCGAAATCGTCGAAGGCCTGCGGCCGGGGCAGAAGGTGGTGGTGGCCGGTCAGGGCGCCCTCAAGGACGGAACCAAGGTCAAGGTGATCGCGGGCTAGCCGGAAGCCAGGCATCTTGCCTGTCAATAGAAATCAGTCGCGGAGGACGCGGAACCGCCGAGGCCCGCGGAGCTTCGATCCCCCCAACGCGTAAATCCATATGAACATCATACGTACCGCAATCAGTCGACCGGTGACCGTCTCGATGTTTGTCGTGGCGGTGTTGCTCTTTGGACTGGTGTCGCTGGACCGGCTGGCACTCAACCTGCTGCCCGACATCTCCTACCCCTCGCTGACCGTTCAGACCGACTATCCGGACGCGGCGCCCGAGGAGGTCGAGAACCTCGTCACGCGGCCCGTCGAGGAATCGGTGGGCGTGGTGGCGGGGCTGACGCGGCTGAGCTCGGTTTCTCGATCGGGCCAGTCGGAAGTCGTCCTCGAGTTCACCTGGGACACCGACATGAACCTGGCGGCGCTCGAGGTGCGTGAAAAGCTGGGCTTCGTCACCCTTCCCCGTGACGCCGACAAACCGGTCATCCTCCGATTCGACCCTTCCTACGACCCCATCATGCGGGTCCGCATCTTCGGCGAGGAGAGCCCGGCACGGATCCGCGACCTGGCCGAACGAGAGTTGAAGAAGGCCCTGGAGTCAACCGAGGGAGTCGCCGCCATCAAGGTCATCGGGGGCGCCGAGGAGCAGATCAAGGTGGACGTGGACGAAAAGCGTCTCGCCGAACTGGGAATCCCCATCACCGAAGTCTCGCAGGCGCTGACCCGCGAGAACCTCAACCAGGCGGCCGGCAGCCTCTACGATCTCGACGCCAGTTACCTCGTGCGGATGCTCAACCAGTTCCGGACACTCGACGAAATCAAGGGTATCGTGATCCGCAATCAGGGCGGTCGACGGATCGTGCTGGGAGACGTGGCCCGGGTCTGGCGGGGGGCCAAGGAACGCACCATCATCGCCCGGCTCGACGGACGCGACAGCGTGGAGCTCTCTGTATACAAGGAGGGCGACGCCAACACCGTCACCGTCTCGGAAGCCGTCAAGGGAAAGCTTTCCTGGCTGCAGGAGTCGGACTTCGTTCCCGAGACCTTGAATTTCCAGGTCGTCTTCAATCAGGCCGAGTTCATTCAGCAGGCGGTGAGCAACGTCCTCTGGGCGGCCGTGATCGGCGGGCTGTTGGCCACGATCGTCCTCTTCCTCTTCCTCAGAGATCTAAGAAGCACGCTCACGATAGGCTTTTCGATTCCCATCTCGATCATGGCCACCTTCGCGCTGATGTACCAGACCGACATCACACTCAACATCATGTCGTTGGGAGGCGTGGCGCTGGGCGTCGGGATGCTCGTCGACAACTCGATCGTGGTGCTCGAATCGGTGCATCGGCACCGCAAGGAAGCCTCCTCGCTGGCGCAGGCCGTTTTCCAGGGCACCCGCGAAGTAGGCACCGCCGTGACGGCTTCGACTCTCACCACCGTGGCCGTCTTCCTGCCGCTGGTTTTCGTCGAAGGGATCGCGGGCCAGCTCTTCCGGGACCAAGCCCTCGCCATCACCTATTCGCTGCTCGCCTCGCTGCTGGTGGCGCTGACGGTGATCCCGATGGTGCTGGCGTTGCGCCTCAAGACGGCCGAACCGGAAGTCGAAGCGCCTGTGACGTCCACCGCTGCATCCCCTTCCTCGCCTCCGAGCCGCTGGCGAGCCCTGGGAGGCGCGCTGGCTTCCCGGACCGGTGCGGTTTTGCGCTTCCTCTTCATCGATTTGATCACGGTGGTCTTGACCGACCTGCGCCTGGTTGCGAGAAAGATCGGGAATTGGCTGTCGCGGTTGCTGGAACCCGCGCTGAAGGCGTTTTCGTCAGCTTTCGGCGTGCTTCAGGACCGCTATCCGCGAGTCCTCGCCTGGTCGCTCGACAACAAGCTCCTGGTAGTGGGCTCGGCTTTCGCCTGCGCCGCCCTGGCGGGCGTGCTGTCGATGCGCTTGGGCGCCGAGTTGATTCCTCCGCTCACTCAGGGTGAGTTTTCCTTCGAAATCCGGCTGCCCGAGGGCAAGCCGATCGAAGAGACCGACGCCGTCATTCGCGAGCTGGAAGCCGAGCTGAGCAACTACCCGGAATTGCGGACGGTCTTCTCGAGCATCGGCGGAAGCACCGAGAACCAGTTCGCTCGCGACGCTCAGGAAGAGAACGTCGGCCAGCTTTACGTTGTGATCGAAGACAAGACCGACAAAGTGGCCGAAGCGCGCGCCATCGGGAGAATCCGCGAGGCCCTGGCCCGCTATCCGGAGGTCACCTACACCTTCACGCGGCCCACTCTCTTCAGCTTCAAGACCCCCATCGAAGTGGAGATCTTCGCCTACGACCTGGAGGTGCTCTCGCGGGTGGCGGGCGAAGTGGCCGAGAGCCTGCGCGGCATCGACGGGCTCACCGACGTCCAGACCAGCACCCGTCCCGGCAACCCCGAAATACAGATTCGCTTCGACCGGGAGCGGCTGGCCAGGCTGGGATTGGACGAGACGGCCATCGCCAACACGCTGCGCAACAAGATCCGGGGTGACGTGGCCACTCGCTACCGCGAGGAAGACCGCCAGATCGACATCCTGGTCCGGGCCGAGGAGTCGCACCGCAAATCGCTGGCCGACGTGCAGAATCTGGTCGTCAACGGAACTCCTGCAGGCGGCGGCGCGGCGCAAAGCCCAGCCACGGCCTCGCAAGCCGCGACCCCTTCGCCCCACTCCAACGTCGTGCCCATCCGCTTGGGCGCGGTGGCCGACGTGACCCTGGGCCGGGGACCGGCGGAGATCCGGCGCATCCGCTCGCAACGCGCTGCCGTCGTTTCGGCCAACCTCTCGGGGCAAGCCTTGAGCGCGGTTTCAGCCCGGATCGACCGCCAGCTCGACGAACTGCGCAGCCGCTATCCGGCTGTCTCGATGGTGTTGGCGGGGCAGAATGAAGAACTGTCGCGTTCCTACGGAAGTCTCATGTTCGCGCTCGCCCTGGCCGTGTTTCTGGTCTATCTGGTGATGGCCAGTCAGTTCGAGTCGCTTCTCCACCCCTTCGTGATTCTGTTCACCGTCCCGCTGGGGCTGGTGGGGGTCATTTTCGCGCTCTACCTGACGGGGCTGACCGTCAGCGTGATGGTGCTCTTGGGCGTGATCATCCTGACCGGAATCGTGGTCAACAACGCCATCGTCCTGCTCGACTACGCCAATCAGCTGAGGGCCCGCGGGATGGCGCGGCGCGAGGCGCTTCTGGAAGCGGGAGCGGTGCGCTTGCGCCCCATCGTCATGACCACGATGACCACGGTGCTGGGGCTCATCCCCATGGCCCTGGCTTGGGGCGAGGGCTCGGAAATCCGGGCGCCGATGGCCGTCTCGGTGATCGGCGGGTTGTTGGTCTCCACTCTGCTGACGCTCATCTTCATCCCCGTCGTTTACGAACTGATGGACCGCAAGGTCTTCGCCGCCGACAAACTGCCCGCCGGAGCCCCTTCCCGGTTGGATGCGGAGCTGACGGCGGAACTTCGGCCGGCCACAGGAAAATAGTCAATGGAAGACTCGACTCAACAGCGGGAAAGCGCCAATCCAAAGACCGGCCTGGCACGGCTCTCCGCCTTCTCGATCCAATATCCGGTCACCATCTGCATGGTGCTGATCTCCTTTCTGGTGCTGGGCGGAGTTTCGATCGGGCGGATTCCACTCGTCCTCTTCCCCAACATCAACGAGCCCCAGATCAGGGTCGTCGTTCCCTATCCCAACGCGACCCCCGAACAGGTCCTGGAGAGCATCACCAAGCCGCTCGAAGAGGCCCTGGCGACGATACCCAACGTCACCCGCATCAGCTCTTCCGCCGGCGCCAACCAGGCCTTCGTCGGTCTCGCTTTCGACTGGGGACAGGACTTCGAGTACCTGCGTTCCGAGGTCCGCGCCAAGGTGGAGCACGCCCGCGCCGACCTGCCCGACGACGTCGACCAGATCTTCGTCCAGAACTTCAGCACCGACGACATCCCCATCATCGAGGGCCGCATCGCCTCGGGACGCGATCTGCGGGGCAGCTACGACTTCCTCGATCTCAAAATCAAGAAACCGCTGGAGAGAGTGCCGGGCGTAGCCGAGGTGACGATCGGGGGCGTGGAGCGGCGCCAGATCGAGATCGATCTGCGGCTCGACGATCTGAAAAAGCACCAAGTCGACGTCTCCGCTCTCTTTGGCAAGCTGGACGGGGCCAATCTGAACATGTCCCTGGGCAAGGTGGACGAAGGGGGCTACCGCTACGGAGTCGCCACCCGCGGGGCCGTCAGCTCGATCCAGCAGCTGCGCGAGTTCCCGATCGACGCGGCCGGGTTGCAGCTTCAGGACATCGCCCAGGTCGAGTTTCAGGAGCCTGCTCTCGACTATGGCCGCCACCTCAACGGGGAATACGCCATCTCATTGGAGATCCGCAAGGCCTCCGACGCCAACACCGTCGATACCGTTTCGCGGGTCCGCGAGGAGATCGAACGGCTCAACAGCGACCCCTCGTTGCAGGGTATCGAAGTGCTGATCTGGCACGACTCGGGCCGCGAGATCACCAAGTCTCTCTCGGGCTTGCTCAACGCCGGACTCTTGGGGGCCTTGCTCGCCGTTCTGGTGCTGTTCCTCTTTTTGCGCCGCTGGGGCCCGACGCTGGCCATCGGATCGGCGATTCCTTTCTCGGTGATCGCCGCCGTCGGCTTCCTCTACCTTTTCGGCAACACTCTCAACGTCCTGACCATGATGGGACTGATGCTTTCGACGGGCATGCTGGTCGACAACGCGGTGGTGGTGCTGGAGTCGATTTTCCGCCGCCTGGAGTTGGGTGACGATCGAATGCGTGCGGCGCGGCGCGGCAGCCAGGAAGTGGTGATGGCGGTCGTCGCTTCAACCCTGACTTCGGTGATCATCTTCGTGCCGCTGGTTTTCGGAAAGAGAAGCGATCTCTCGGTCTTCCTCGGTCACACGGGGACGGCGATCATCATCACACTGTTTTGTTCTCTCTTCATTTCCTTGACGTTCATCCCCTTGGGCGTGGCTCGACTGATCAAGATCGACGTCACCAAGAAGTCGTGGCTCGACAAACTGCTCTGGACCTGGAAATCAAGGCGGTCGCGAGCAGGGGCCGACACCGGCCCCCGTTTCATCGATCGTTACAGTCGCCTCATGGAATGGACGCTGAGCCATCGCAAAGTCGTGGCCCTGGTCAGCCTGGCCCTGGTCGTGGTCTCGTTCCAGGTACTGGGCAACTTGCCCGACTCGTCGCCCGAGGCGCAGGAGCGACGGGAGCTGATGATCGACTACGATTTCTCCGAGAGTTACCACTACGCCAAGATCGAGGGCGACTACGTCGACCGGGTCGAAGAGTTTCTCTTTGCCAACCGCGAGCGCTTCAAGATCAAAGACGTCTACAGCTGGTACTCCAACAACGAGGCCAACACCCGCCTTTACTTCGATACCGATCGGTTGACTCCCGGGGAGTTGACCGAGATCCGGCAGCAGATCTCCGACGGCCTGCCCGTGATTCCGGGCGCCGAGATCCGCCTGGGACGGCAAGAGGGCGCTCAGAACGACAACTGGTACGGAGTCAATATCTACGGCGACGACAGTGTGGTGCTGCAGCAATTGGCCGGCCAGGTGCGCAGAGAACTCCTCGCGGACGGTGAGTTCGTCGAGGTCCACACCGGACTCGACCGCGCCCAGGAAGAGGTCCAGATCGTGCTCGACCGGGTGGTGGCCCAGAAGTACGGCGTTTCTCCTCAGTCGGTGGCCCAGTTGTTGGGGATCGTTTTGCGGGGCCGGAAAGTGCGCGGATTCCGGACTCCGGAGGGCGAAGTCGAGATCTGGGTGAAGCTGCGCTCGGAGGACCGCGAGAATCTCAACGATCTGAAATCGATCGTGGTGGGCGGCGGCCCCCAGGGACAGGAGATCCTGCTTTCCCAGGTGGCGGACTTCGGGATCGTCAAGACCCCGGGCTCGATCAATCGGGAAAACCGCCAGACCTACACCGGCATTTTCACCAACTATGGCGGACCCCAGCGCGAAGAGGGCAAGAAGAGGATCGAGACGATCATGAACGATCTGCCCATGCCCTCCGGCTACGGCTGGTCTTTCGGGTTTTGGACGCAACGGCACGACGAGGAGAGTCAAGACTTCGCCTTCAACCTGCTGCTGGCGCTCTTCATGGTTTACTTCGTGATGGCCTCTCTTTTCGAATCGCTGGCCCATCCCTTCTCGATCATGATCTCGCTCCTCTTCGCCTTTGTCGGAGTGGCCTGGTTTCTTCTGATCACGGGAACTCCCTTCAACATCATGGCCATGATCGGATCGCTGATCCTGGTGGGCATCGTGGTCAACAACGGGATCGTGTTGATCGATCACATCAACAATCTGCGCCGCGAGGGGCTGGACCGCCGATCGGCCATCCTGCGGGGGTGCCGCGATCGCTTTCGCCCCATACTCATGACCGCCACCACCACCGTGGTGGGACTGATTCCGTTGGCCATGGGCAACACCAGTCTTTTCGAACTGCGCTACTTCCCGATGGCGCGAACGGTGATGGGCGGGTTGATCGCATCGACCGCCCTGACGCTGGTCGTCCTGCCGACGGTCTACACGCTGGTCGACGACTTGGGCATCGGCCTGAGGCGGATCTGGGCCTCGAGCGGGCGTCGGGCCGGGGTCCCCGAAGCGGGGCCCGCTCCTTCCAGCAGCCGCTGACTCTTGGCGGGACCCCGCGGTGGGCAGATCGGTTGGGGCTGACTCAATCCGAGTTGGCCGGCGCCTCGATGTTGTAGCAGTAGAGGAAGTCCTGTTCCCGCAAATAGAGCTTTCCCCCGGCGATGACCGGATGCGCCCAACTTTCCTTCTCCACCCGGGGAATGAGGAACGTTCCACGCTCGCGGTAGGCACCGGTGCTGGCGTCGACCAGGAACATCCTGCCGTCCTGGTATCGGAAGTAGAGTTGCCCGTCCGCGTATGTGACTGCCGCCGAATCCCTTCCCTGGTTGCGGATCGGACCCCAGACCACACGGCCGCTCAGTAAGTCGAGGGCGATGGGGAACCCCTTGTTGTGCCCGGTGCCCGTAAAGATCGTCCCTTCGTGCAGGATCAGCCCCCCGTGGTGGTTCTGAATCGTCTTGGCGGGCAGGAAATAGACTTCCTCCGCCTCCAGGCCCTCCTCCGCGCGCTGAAGCCGGATCAGGGCCGCGCCGGTTCCGTAGCCTGCCGAGGCGAAGACGTGATCGCCGCTGACGATCGGAGTGGCGATGTTGGCGATATCGCTGGCCACCCGATTGTAATTCCAGAGCAAGCGGCCCGTCCCGGCGTCCACACCGATCAGGCCGCGGCCGACGAGCTGCACATAGTGCCGGACCCCGGCGGCCTCCGACACCACCGCCGAGGAATAGGCCGCACCGTCCGCGCCCAGTGGCCCCAACCTGCGGCCCTGAGTCCGCCAGATCTCCTCTCCGGTGTTCTTGTTCAGGGCGACCATGAGAGCTTCAATGTGGCCCGGCGTGACGATGATCCGCTCGCCGTCCAGCAGGGGAGATTCGCTGAATTTCCAGTCGTAGCTCCCCATCGCCTTCATCAGATAGCCGCGGAAATCACGGGTGAGGCTGCGCCGCCAGACTTCTTCTCCTCCTTCGGTCTCGAGGCACACGACGTCGCCCTCCGTGGTGACCACGTAGAGGCGCTCGCCGTCAACGGTGGGAGTGGACCTCGGCCCGCCTCGCTGGTCTATGTGGGGAGGACCGACCGGTGTTTTCCAGAGGACCGATCCGTCCCGTCGACCGAGCGCCAGGACATACTGCTGTTCGTCCAGGTCGCCCATCGTGTAAATGCGCTCGCCGACCACGGCGAGCGACGAGTATCCTTCTCCCAGCCCTGCAGCCTGCCATGCCAAGGAGGGACCTCCTTCGGGCCACTCGCGGAGAAGCCCCCGCTCCGCGGATCTTCCGTCGCGATTGGGGCCGCGCCACTGAGGCCATTGGGCCGGCAGCACGGGAATCAGGGTCCAGGAAAGCAAAGAAAACAATACCAACGCGGCCATGTTGCGGCGGCGAGGAATCAATGGAAAACTCACAGCACCTCCTGACGGTTCGAGTTGGGCACGATTCTCGAAAGCGACCGGGAGCAACCGACGTCTCCCGATCTAGGGTAGAAACGTCGACGGTCCCGAATGGTTCCCGAACCCGAGCCGATTGTGTCGGTCTTTGAAGCAAAGCGGACAACCCCTCATCCTTCGCAGTCGAAGGTGCGATTCGGCTACAATTCTGCGCATAGGAAATCGGTGCGGCGCCTAGGAGCGCAGTGCCTTCTCAAAGCAAGGAGAATCCCAAAATGAGCGACGAAACCACCACCGAGATGATGCACGATGTCGCAGGTCCGGCACACCAGCGCCTCAAACCTTTCGAAGGGACTTTCAAATCGATCGTACGGATTTGGATGGGTCCGGGAGACCCGAACGTTTCGACCGGCACCATGACCAACACGCTCGAATTGGGCGGGCGCTTTCTGCGCCAGGAATACCAGGGAGACGCCAGTGAGGGACCCTTCCCCAATTTTGAAGGTCGGGGATTCTGGGGCTACAACAACGTCACTCAAAAATACGAAGGCTTCTGGATCGACAACGCCAGCACCATCATGCAGACCGAGCAGGGTGACGTTGACGATACGGGCAAAGTCTGGACCATGGTGGGCGAAATGCCCAATCCGCAAACCGGGGGCATGATGAAACGGCGCTCGATCATCACCCTGCAGGACGACGATCACCACACGATGGAGATGTACTTCGAGGTGGAAGGTCAGGAAAACAAAGCGATGGAGATCGAGTACACCCGCGCCTAGTCGAGCGCGTCGTAAGTTCTGAACCGTGGCTCAAGACTTATGATCCGCTGCACTTGGCTGCTCGTACGGCGGGCATTCTGCCCGCGCCTCGGGGAAGCAGTTTCCGACGCGAGAACGCAGCCGGGAAGGCCGCGGTACCTACTCGCCGGGGCTGGAGTCGGACGCGGCCCCGGTCGCTCCGACCCGGCTGAAACTCTCTCGCCGAAAAATCTTCCACCAGCCCAGCGTCAGCACCGGGATCACGTAGACCACCAACATGGCCCAGGTGATGGTTCCGTAACCGCGGGCGATCAGCTGGACCAAGCCGAATTGGGCCAACAGGAACCCCGCCAGCAGCAAGAGCGTCGAGACCGCGGGCCGCATCGCCGCCGGCATCCTGCGGCCGCGCTCCGCGAACGCCCCGGCCAGGCGTTCGTTGACGGCGTGGATGAATCCCGTGCCCGTCTCGATCAATGTTCCGAAGAGCACTACCTGAAAGGCGATCTGAAAGGTCCTCGAGCCCAGAATGCCCAGCAGATAGTTTGCGGGCAAAGTCTCTTCGGTGATGCCGGGGTAATAGGCGCAGGCAGCCAGATAGAAGAGCACCCCCGGGATGATGGCCAGCGGTCCCGCCAAAAGCCCGGCGCCGATCGCTTCCCGGCGCTCGGTGATGTGGCGGATCGCGAAAAGGGCGGCCGGGACGATCCCCAGATTGTAGCCCGCGTAGGCGACGCCGTTCAATAGCCAGCCCCCCTGCACGGGATGGGACGCGAAGGCGGTACCGATGCGGTCGCCGAACACCCACAAGCAGGCCACGAAGAAGGCCAGGTAGAGGGCGTAGAGAAGCAGCGACCAAAAAGAGAGAAACCGCTCGATGGCGCTCGATCCCAGGAACACCAAGGCTCCCACGGTCAAGAGAATCCCGGCGACGCCGATCCGAAAGTCAAGCCCGAACAACTCCTCGAGAATGCTGCCCGCCGCCGAAGCCACGACCCCGAGAACGATGAAGAGCAGCCCCAGATAAGCGACCTCGTAGAGGACCCAACCCGGTCCCAGCAGCCGCTTGAAGAAGGCCCGGTATTCCGAGACCCGGAAGACACGGCCGAATTCGAAGGTCGCCGTGCAGACCGCCGACCAGATGATGGTCGACACGAGAATCGCCAGCAGCCCTCCCCGCGGCCCCAGGACGACGAAGAACTCGACCAACTCCCGCCCCGTTCCGTAGCCGCCCGCGATGACCAGGGACTGAAAAACGAGGCCGGGGAGAAGGTATTTTCGAAAGAAGTCCACGAGGGACCTACTTGTAGCGCATCGCGACGAAAGTTCAAAGTGGGCGCCGTCTTTCAGGCAGCACACCGGCAGGCGCGAGGTTCGAGATTCCAGCCGGGCCACTGTAGACAGCAGACTCCAAACTGTAGACTATGCCCCATCATGACCAAACAAAGGACAGGCAGACGCGAGTTTTTGGTGCGAACCGGGATCGGGGTTGCCGCAGCGGGAGGGCTGCTCGAGTCGACGGGCCGGGCGGCTCCGAGCAACCACAACGAAAAAGCATCGCGGATCGCATCGAACAGTTATGCGGTCCGGCATCTCTTCAAGCGCCGCCCCAGGACCGCCTCGACCGGAATGAGCGCCGAGCAGAGGGCCCGACGTGAGGCTATCGATCGGACGATCGAGGAGCTGAAGAGAAAGTACGGCGAGATCACCCTGCTCGACTTCCCCCAATTCACACGCGACACCTATTCCGGCGTACGCAAAATGGATGTCTGGTCGTCACTCTTCGGCGACGTCAACGACGACTCGCAATTCGCAAAGAGGGAAAGCAGAGGACGAACTTTTCTCGAGTTCGATCCCAGTCGTCCCGCCTCGAAGCGCTGGTTGGATCGCTTGGCGGACAACGTCGCCAACACGGGTGTCGCGGTCAAGCACATCTCCAACAATGCTCCCCGCAATATCGCCGACATGGACGAACAAGCCCGGCGGGAGGGAATCCGCGTGGCCCGCCTCTGGCTGGACGCCGCCGCTCAGATCGGCGCCACCTCGATGCGGGTCAACACGGGCGGCCCTCGAGTTCGGCCCCAGGCTCAGATCGACGGCGGCTATCCCCGCGACCGTGAGATCGTTCCCTATATGAGGAATGCCATCGAGTCCTTCAAAGCCATGGCTGACCACGGCGAAAAGGTGGGGGTCAAGGTCACCATCGAGAACCACTGGGGACTGGCAGCCGACCCCATGAACATCCGCATCATCATCAACGAGGTGGGGAGTCCCTACTGCGAGGCTTCTCCGGACTTTTGCAACTGGGAACACGAATACATGCTCTACCACGGCCTGGAAGCGCTGGTGCCGATGGCCACTTCCATGATCCACGCCAAGCGCTGGACACGCTATCCGGATGTCGACATCCCGCGCTGCGTCGAGGTTCTCAACAAAGGCGGCTACAAAGGCGACATCTCGCTCGAGTATGAAGCCGAGGGCGACCCCGTGGAGGGGACGCACAAGCTGATGGCGGATGTCGTCGGGCACCTGGCCTAGGAGTCACAGCGAACGAAGGAACCCAGAGCCGGCGACGCTGACAGAGCTTCGTTCGTGAGAACGAAGACAAACTCCCGTTGCGTCTTGTCCGCGTTCTCACGAACCCGGCTCCGTCAGCGGGTGACGGCGCCCAGAGTCACAGCGACGAAAGACGTGACCACACCCCTTCCTTCACAATTCACTGATCAGAATTCAATGCCCCTCCCCTTGGTGAGTGGCGTTGCGGAATGGATGAGCGGATTTTTTGCTGCCGAGACAGCTGACTGCGGGAGGGAAGCGACAGAGAGACGACAGGAAGCCTGGAAATCGGCATCGCGGGGGAGGGGGAGCAACTCCGATTTGAGCTCCTCCACCGCCTCTCTGCGCCAAGGACCCTATCGGCCGGGCATCGCCCGACCAGATGCGAATAAATTAGCACTTATTCCCGGGCTCGTCAAGAGAAAATGTGAAAAATTTAGCAGAAAAGTCCTCGGCCCTTTGTCGCGCAGGGACAGAGGTGTCCCCTCGGGGTTGCTGCGGAATCGCACCGCGCCGCTCGCCCCTCGCGAACCAGACCGAGACCGCGACAAGAAACCTGCGCGAGTACCCCCCAAGCCGCCGCGCCCGCTGCCTTCGGTTCCTCACCTGTGAGATAATCGGCCGTTGCGATGAGTGATACGACCACCAACGGCATCCGGATAGAAGTCGAAACCACTTATGTTCCCGAGCGCTCGGCGCCGGAAAAGAACTACTACTTCTTCGCCTACCACGTCGTGATCAGCAATGTGGGAGAAGAGGAGACCCAGTTGATCAGCCGCGAGTGGATCATCACCGACGCTGACGGCAATGCGGAAAGAGTCACGGGTCTTGGTGTGGTTGGGAAACAGCCTCGTCTGAAACCTGGGGAGAGTTTTGAATACACCAGTTTTTGCCCTCTGCAGACTGCAGTTGGATCAATGCACGGGAGCTATCAGATGGTAACCGGCAGCGGCGAGCGCTTTGATGCCGAGATCCGCCCTTTCACACTCGCCACACCTACAGCCGTAAACTAAGCCGAAATCCACCGCCCGCCCGGCAAGGAACCTCATGGACTGTTGCAACGACAAAGAAAACTGCTCCCACAGCAAGCTTCGGGTGGAGGGCATACCTGAATCGGTTCCCCAGGGTGTCGCCGAACTCTGCAAAGCGCGCCTTGTTGAGGCGGCTCGCGAGCTCATTGAGTTGTCCGGAGAAGCCGAATTGAGTCTCTCGGTCGGCAACCGGCCTTCCGCTGCAAAGCCGGAGGTCCCCCGCTCAACAGGAGACCGACCTTCTGAAGACATGACCGTGGAGG
>JBFGHF010000010.1:0-16578 GCA_041578355.1 Acidobacteriota bacterium | reverse complement strand
TCGGGCGCCAGCGAGATCGACGCCACGGGGATGTTCGTCACCCCCGGGATCATCGACGCCCACTCGCACATGTCCATTACCGGGGGCGGAAACGAGTCTTCCGAGTCGGTGACGCCCGAGGTCCGGATTGCCGACGTAGTAAACCACCAGGACCCCACGATCTTCCGCGCCCTTGCCGGGGGCGTGACCACCATCAACGTGCTGCACGGTTCGGCCAACGTGATCGGGGGGCAGAATGCCGTCCTCAAGCTGCGCTGGGGCAAACCCGCCGCCGATCTGTTCGTCGAGGGAGCTCCGCTGGGAGTCAAGTTCGCACTGGGAGAAAACCCCAAAAGGTCCAACCGGGCCCCCACCCCCGGCGCCGATAGGCGCTACCCCGGGACCCGGATGGGCGTAGAGTACCTGCTGCGCAAGAGCTTTACCGATGCAAGGGAATATCAGAAGCTCTGGAAGGAGTACGAAGCCTCTCAGGCTCGAGGCGAGAACCCGCCTCCCTTGCGGCGCGATCTCAGAATGGAGGCGTTGGTCGACATCCTCGACGGACGCATCAAGGTCCACGCCCATTGTTACCGTTCGGACGAGATCCTGATGCTCTTGCGCGTGGCCGAGGATTTCGGGTTCCGCATCGCATCGCTGCAACACGTCCTCGAAGGCTACAAAGTGGCCGACGAGATCGCCGCCCACGGCGCGGGCGCTTCGACCTTCGCCGACAACTGGGCCTACAAGATGGAAGCCTTCGACGCCATTCCCTACAACATGGCCATCATGGCGGGACGCGGGGTAACCGTTTCGGTCAACTCCGATTCCGGTGAACGGGTTCGCCGTCTTTATGTGGAGGGGGCGAAGGCCATCAAGTACGGAGGAGTCTCGGAAGAAGCGGCCTTGCAGATGATCACTCTCAACCCGGCCCGCCATCTCGGAATCGCCGACCGGGTCGGCTCCTTGGAAGTCGGCAAGGACGCGGACCTGGCCATCTTCAAGCACCATCCCTTTTCGGGCCAGGCGCGCGTCGAGTACACCCTGGTGGACGGGCAGGTCTACTTCGACCGCAGCAAGGTGGAGATCACTGACTCCGTGCTGATGGCTGCCGCGGCTGAGATCGCCAGAAACGACAACGACGGCGAACAAGAAGAGGATCCTGCTTCGGCGTCTTCGGAAGAGCGGGACAGCCGCTTCGTCGAATGGACTCCTCCAGCGACCGAACCCGAATCCGCCCCGGGATACGGCGATCTCTCCGCTCCATCGCTCGGCAGTGGAAGGCTCGCCATCACCGGCGCCACCATCCACACCATGGCGGGCCCGCCGATTGAAAACGGAACGATCCTGATCGAGGACGGCAAGATCCGAGCCGTGGGCCGCAATGTCCGCGTCCCCGGAGGCACTCGGCGGATCCAGGCTCGCGGCATGGTGGTGACTCCGGGACTCATCAACACCGGCACCAGCCTGGGTCTCTCCGAGATTGGATCGGTGGCCGCCACCCAGGACGTCCGCGAGATCGAGGATGTGAACAGCACCGCCAAGGCGGCCGTCGCTATCCATCCGCACTCAGAGATGCTTCCCATCACACGGGCCAACGGAGTGACGACCGCCGTTGCCGAACCCGTAGGAGGGCTGATCGGCGGACAGAGCGCTTTGATCGATTTGAGCGGCTGGACCGGGCCCGAAGTCGTGGCGCGCAGTCCGCTGGCAATGCAGATCAGTTTTCCCGAAATGGGAGGCGGGCGCCGACGCTTTAATCAGGCGGGGGGCGGCGGAGCGGATCCGCGCGAGCAGGTCAACCGCCAGCGGGAGACGCTTCGACAGTGGATGCGCCGCGCCCGGGCCTATGCCGGGGGACTCTCGGCCGGGACGCTCGAGCCCGATCAGCGCACCCTGGAGCTCGAGGCCTTGGTCCCTGTGGTCTGGGGCCAGCTGCCGGTGATTGTCTCGGCGGGTAGCGAAGAGGGCATCAAGGCCGCCTTGGCCTTTCTCGACGAGTTTCAGCTGAAGGGAATCCTGGCTTCGACCCGGGATGTTTGGAAGGTGGTAGACGAAATCGTCGAATCGGGGGTCCCGGTTCTGCTCGGTCCGATTGAGAGCAGTCCCGCCCGGCTCGATCCCTACGACGCCATCTTCGTCACCGCCCGGCTGCTCCATGAGCGAAGAGTGCCTTTTGCTTTTCGCACCGGCGGAGCCTCCAATGCCCGCAATCTCCCCTACCACGCCGCGTTGGCAACGGCCTTCGGGCTGCCGCGCGAGGCAGCCTGGCACGCGCTCACGCTGGGCGCCGCCGAGATCCTGGGAATCGCCGATCTCTACGGCAGCGTCGAACCCGGAAAGATCGCCAATCTCGTCGTGGCCGACGGCGATCTACTCGATGTGCCCACTGAGGTGAAACACGTCATCATCCGCGGCCATGAGGTCGACCTGGACAATCGACACAGCCGGCTCTACCGGAAGTTCCAGGGGCGTCCCAAACCCTGAGGGGAAGTTCGAAGTACGGAGGGCAATTGAAGTAGCGAGCGACTTCATCCCGCCGGGAGGTCTCGTTCATCGTATTCGTATTCGCAATCGGCCCGCTTTCCGAGATCGGAGCTGTTTCGCCAACGATCTTCGACAACGATACCGATTACGATAGCGATCACGATCTTTCTTGCCGAGCTGGTCGAACTAGTCTGCTTCTCGCAAACCGGTGGCGTCGTAGAAGGAGTGAATCTCGCTGATCTCTCCGTCCTTGACAACCACCCAGTCACAGACCGGAACCAGCCCCTGCGGGGTTTGCATTTCAAAGTGAATCGCAGCCTGGTTGCCACTCGACAGGGTGCGCAGGATCCGCAGCTCAGTGACATTCTGTTTGGCCAGGGGCTTCACCCAGTCGAGATACTTGCGGCGGCCTTCGACTCGCCCGAACGGGCTCGTATGGGTGAAGTCTTTCGCCAGGGGGATTCGGTCCGGTTCGCCTGCGTTCCAGCTCTCGATCCAGAATCTGGCCAGCTGTTCGGCACTTTGCGGGTCGTTCATCGGGCTTCTCCTTATGGTGATTCACCGCTGCTCGGAGCGGTCCAAGCCGGCGATGTTGTTCTTTCATCTCCCTTCAAGAGGAAACTGTCAAGGACGGCAAGCGGATCCTGCAGTTGAATCGTCGGCTGTGCGTCCGCAGACAGACCAGCCCGCAGTCTCAGTCAGCCCGAAGTCCAAGCTCGGGTTTTGGTTGGGCTGCTCAGGCTTGGCGTGGCAGCTAGCGCTCCGTGTGGGCGACGGGCTGGCTGGAAAGAACGCGGCCGAAGACCGTTCGCAGGACCGCGGCCGAGATGCGGTGACGCGAAAAGATGAGAAGCGAACCGCTGTACTCGGCGTCCACCGTCTCTCCGAAAAGCTCGGTCAGAAACCGAGCCGTCTGTCCCTGCGGCGGGAGGTCGATAAAAATCCCCGGGGTCAGCTGGGGACGGGTGTCGAGAAAAACAAAGACCGTGGCCTGCTCATCCGAGAGATTGACCAGTGCGACGCCGCTGTCCGTTCCTCCGGGGAGAATTTCGAAGTCAAGGGTCACCGAGTTCGCGGGATCGAAAGCGTCGCGGGAGAGCAGTGCTTCCAGCCCACCCGATCCTTGGGAGAGTTGCGTTGCGATGGGGGCTTGCCGCCCCAGGGCAGAACCGGTTGCCGCCAAGTATCCCAAAGCGATTGTAAGGAAGACGGTGTGTCTCATAAATGCGAATAATGTCGCATAAATTTGCCGGTACGAGCTAACGGATTTGTGCGCAAATCGGGTGGAATTCCAACCGTCCCTAACGGGTCTTCCGTGGCGCGGCCTTGCAGGGTGCACTCCGGCCCCGAGTAACAGCCCGTCCCTTTGTTGTGGCGCGGCCTTCCAGGCTGCGCTTCCGCCCCGAGTTAAAAGCCCGTCCCTTTGTCGTGGCGCGGCCTTGCAGGCTGCGCTTCCGCCCCGAGTAACAGCCCGTCCCCTTCCCGCGGTCCGGCCTGCCAGGCAGCGCTTGCGGCGCCGAGGAACAGCCCGTCCCTTTTTTCGTGGTGGGCTTCGGGGGTGAGCCGGTCGGGCGGGCGGAGGTCCTGGGTGGGGGCTAGCCGCCCAGGGTTCTGGCCAGGCGAATGAGGGCTGCAGCGGAATCGATTCGCCGAAGTCGCTGCTTCAATTCTGCGTGGGACAGGTATGAATCGTAAAGATCGTCGGGATCTTGATCGACCAGCTCGCAAATCTCCGAGACGGCCCGCGACAAGCCGTCTGCAAGAGGTTCGGCGGCTGCCACTTCGACCTGCAGTTTACGGTTGAGCAGCCGGTCGAGAAGATTTGGCGGACGTTGGACATGGGCGAGTAGCGGCCAGTAGATCCCGGCCGAATCGAAAAGGGCCAGATTCTCGTAATAGCCGTTGCGCCAAGCCAGTGTCGAACAGATCGTCAACTCTTCAAGGCTCGAGACCACGAAGAACGAGTCCCCCACAGAGATGGCGATGGCCGGGAATCGGATCGTCACATCATTCATTTCTCGAGTGGCCTTTGCAGACGGCCGAGCTGTGGCAAGCTGCCTTGTCCCCAGGCTGCCGGCGCGATATGGGAGATATCGACTATCTCGACTTCGTGCCCTTCCCGTAGGTCTGCTTCTTGAGAGGTTGGTCCGCCTTGCGCTTCTTCATTTTCTTGCGAAGCTCGGCGAACTTCACCGCGGGTCGTCGGGCCGGTCGTTGCTGCCGTTTCGCCATTTCGAATCCGAAGTCCGATGGCCGGATCGGGGATCAGCAGCCCCAGCCTGGCCCCGGCGTTGGTATCAAGACTCCCGAAATGCATCATAGCGCCTCCCGCTTTGCACTTCGCATCTCAAACGTCACACATGGCCGCTCGCGTTGTTCCGACTCCGAACCTGTCGGCGGGGACCCGAGTTTGGAAGCGCGAACGCCCGAGCGGGGAAGTGCGAGATGAGAGATGTGAAGTTTGATGGATCCTGCGAGACCCGATTCCAATGCCGAATAGTTGGTTCTTGGCGTGCCCTAACGCCAGTCTCGGAATCGGGTTTCGGGTCCGGATCGGGATCGAAGAATACACGGCTCCCGGTCTGTGCAGAAAAAACCTTCCGAATCGGGACAGCTCACGGCGTCAAGCGATGATGTTGTCGACCACCTTGCCGCTCACGTCGGTCAGGCGGAACTCGCGGCCCTGGAAACGGTAAGTCAGGCGCTTGTGGTCGAGCCCCAGCAGGTGAAGGATGGTGGCGTGCAGGTCGTGGACGTGAATCGGGTCTTCCACGACGTTGTAGCCCAGCTCGTCGGTGGCTCCGATGGTGGACCCTGCCTTGACGCCTCCTCCGGCCAGCCACATGGTGAAAGCGCGGGGGTGGTGGTCGCGGCCTAGAAAGCCCGCTTCATTGCGCCTCTCGTTCATTGGAGTGCGGCCGAACTCTCCCCCCCAGATCACAAGAGTATCGTCGAGCAAGCCCCGTTGTTTGAGGTCTTTCACCAAAGCGGCCGAGGCCTGGTCGGTTTCCTTGCAGCGCCGGGCCAGAGAATGGACGATGTCGTCGCCCTGCGAGGTGCCGTGACTGTCCCAGCCCCGGTGGTAGAGCTGGACGAACCGCACGCCGCGTTCGACCAATCGTCGGGCCAGCAGACAGTTGTTGGCAAACGAGATCTTGCCCGGCTCGGTTCCGTAGAGCTTGTGAATCGACTCCGCTTCGAGGGCGAGGTCGGTCAGCTCGGGTACGCTGGTTTGCATCTTGTAGGCCATCTCGAAGGCCGCGATGCGGGTGGCGATCTCGGGGTCGCCCACCTGCTCGAGCTGCATCCGGTTGAGGTCTCGAATGGCGTCGAGCGAGAGTCGGCGGGAGCGACGGCTCATGCCCTCGGGGTCGGATAGGAAGAGGACCGGGTCACCTTGGGAGCGAAACTCGACTCCCTGGTGCTGGGTGGGCAGAAAGCCGCTGCTCCAGCACGACTTGCCGCCATCAGGCTGGCCGTCGCCGGAGATCAAGACGACGAAAGCGGGGAGGTCCTTGTTCTCGGTCCCCAGGCCGTAGCTGAGCCACGATCCCATGCTGGGACGGCCGATCAGTTGGTGGCCGCTGTTCATGAAGATCTGGGCCGGGGCGTGATTGAACTGGTCGGTGTGCAGCGAACGCACGATCGCCATATCGTCGGCGATTTCGGCGGTGTAGGGCAGCAGGTCGGAGATCAGCGCACCCGACTCGCCGCGTTTCTTGAATTCATAGGGCGAACCCAGCAGTTCCGGGACTCCCTTGATGAAAGCGAAGCGCTCTCCCTCGATGATCTCCTGAGGTATCTTTTGGCGGTCGTACTGGTTGAGCTTGGGCTTGTGGTCGAAGAGATCGAGCTGGGAGGGGGCGCCCGCCATGAAGAGGAAAATGACGTTCTTGGCTCGGGGCGCGAAGTGGGGCTGCGGTGCACCACCCGACTGGGCGAAGAGGTTCTTGTTCAGTAACGACGTCAGCGCCAAGCCGCCCAGACCGAGGCCGCTCTGGCGAAAGAAATAGCGCCGTGTGACGGCTTTGAGAAGGTCCGTGGCGCAGCCATCCTGGCTGTGCTCCTTGGTCTTTGGCGTTCTCTTCATCGGTTCAGCCCCGCGTTATCGTCTCATCGAGGTTGAGAAGCACGTTGGCGGCTACGATCCAGGCAGCGACGGCGGCTGCGTCGGTCCCGTCAGTTTTCAGCAGCCGTTTCCCGGCCAGACGCCGGGCGCCCTCGAGGTCGTGGCGGTATATCTCGAGTTGTTCGGAGAAGAGCGCTCTCAGGCGGTCGAGCTCCCGACTGGTGGGATGCCGCGTCAAGGTGACGCGGAATCCGTGGATCAATCCCCTTTCAATCGCCTCGCCGGTCGCGCGCTCTCCGGCCTTCTCCAGCATTCTGGCGGCCAGGCCGCGCGCTGCCTCGACAAAGACCGGGTCGTTGAGTGTGGTCAGCGCCTGCAGGGGTGTGTTGGTTCGAACCCGTCGGGTGCAGGTGGTCTCGCGGCTGGGGGCGTCGAAGGTCATGAAAGCAGGGTAGGGTGCGGTGCGGCGCCAAAAGGTGTAGATCCCCCGCCGGTAGAGGTCGCCCCCGTCGCTTTCGACCCATTTTTCGCTGTTGTACACCAGGTTCCAGACGCCCTCTGGTTGGGGCGGAAAAACGCTGGGGCCGTACATCTGCTCGTCGAGCAGTCCAGCGACTGCGAGCGCGTTGTCGCGAATCATCTCGGCGTCCATTCGGAAGCGCGGTCCGCGAGCCAGCAGCCGGTTGTGTGGGTCGCGTCGCTGAAGCTCGGGATCGACTCGGGAGCTCTGGCGGTATGTGGCAGAGGTGACGATCAGCCGGTGCAGCGACTTCAAGCTCCAGTCGCGGCTGAATTCCAGGGCCAACCAGTCGAGCAGATCGGGATGGGATGGCACTTCTCCGAGAGTTCCGAAATCTTCCTCTGTTTCCACCAGCCCCCGACCGAAGTGCTCGGCCCAGATTCGATTGACGGTGACGCGGGCCACCAACGGATTGTCGGACGAAACCAGCCAGCGGGCCAGACCGAGCCGATCCCGCCGATCGTCGTCGAAGGTGTGGAGGACGGCAGGAGTCCGCGGCTCGACCTGCTCGCCGGGACTGAGAAAGCTGCCGCCGCGATGGAGGTGCGTGCTTCGCGGTTGCTGCAGCTCTTCGAGAACATAGGTCGAAGGCGAGGTGAGTTCATCCCAGATATCTCGCAGCCGCCGGAGGCGGGCCGTCGGCGGCTCCACCTCAGGCGCGGTCAGCGCGTGAAACTGGCGAAGCAGTTGGCGATCTTCGCTGTCGCGAGTCGATGAGGGTTTTGCCAGGATCTCGGCAACACGCTTGGGGATTTCGACCGAGCTCAACGCCTCGGCTGAAGCGCTCGCCGATAGCCTGAACTTCCCCAAGAGCGCGCCGGAGTGGTCGGAGTCATGTCGAAGCCGAAATTTAAGGCGCGTCCCGCCTTCGAACCCAAATGGCTCGTCGGTGGCAAAAACGGCTTGGTGGCCGGATTGAAACGAATCGTGACCCGCAGCCGCTGCCCAGCCACGGAGAGGATCTTCGCGAATGGCGTTGTTTACGTGAAAGCCGGGTTCGGAATAATCCGCGCCCACCTCATCGAACTGGATCCTGCGCCGCCCGGATGTCCCCTTCAATGGCTCGATCTCCAACTCGATGGAGGTGAGCACAAAACGACCCTTGTCACCTCTGCCGGGGCCTGCAGAGGGCAGGCTGGGGTGGGGAAGGGCCTCGAGCCGGATCGCCCTGATCCCGTCCAGACTGGTGGCGAACTCCAGCAGGTAGGTGTCGTTCGCCGGTCTTGGCCCCGAGACCAGAACCGATCCGTCCCCCAAAGCCGCCGGCTCGGCTCCGGCCACCGAGGTGATGCTGAGAGCATCCAGCGGCTCCCAGTCGATCTGTTTGGCGGCCAGTTCGGTTTCCCAGGCTTTTTGGCGCGAAGGCAATTGGGAGCGAACGGCTGCCAACTCGCGCTCCGCGTCGGCAATGCGATCCTCCAAAGTGCGGCGGCGTTCATCCAGATACCGCGGTGCGGTGGTGGTCAGGTTGGGCGGAAAGGCCACGCGCTCGCTTCGCGCCTGTTGGTCGACTTCTTCTTTGCTGTTGTTGAAAAAGGCGAAGAACTGGAAATACTCCTTTTGGGTAAACGGGTCGTGCTTATGGTCGTGGCACTGGGCGCACTCGAGTGTCGTGCCCAACCAGACGGTGGCGGTGGTGTTGACCCGGTCGCGGACCGAAGCCACCCGGAACTCCTCGGCGTCCGTGCCGCCTTCTTCGTTGACCATGCTGTTGCGGTGAAAGCCGGTGGCGATGCGCTGGTCGGGAGTGGCCTCGGGGAGAAGATCTCCGGCCTGTTGCTCGATGGTGAACCGGTCGAAGGGCATGTCTTGGTTGAGGGCACGGATCACCCAGTCCCGATAGAGCCACATGCTGCGCGAGCGATCCTTTTCGTAGCCGCGGGTGTCGGCGTATCGAGCCAGGTCGAGCCAGTGGCGCGCCCACCGTTCCCCGTAATGAGGCGAGTCGAGCAGCCGCTCCACGACTTTCTCGTAGGCGTCGGAGGACTGGTCGCGGAGGAAGTCGTCGATCTCGGCCAGAGTCGGCGGCAATCCGATGAGGTCGAGTGACAACCTGCGGATCAGGGTCTCCTTCGGCGCCTGGGGCGAGGGCTGCAGACCGGTCTTTTCGAGGCGGGCCAGGACGAAGGCGTCGATGGGGTTGCGGAGCCAGGCCTTGGCTTCGACGGCCGGCGGGTGCTTGGGTTGGGGACTGAGGTACGCCCAATGATCGGTTCGAGTCTCGATTGTGGCTTGAGCGCGGGTCGCATCGGGCCATTCCGCACCCTCGTCGATCCAGAGCCGCAAACGCTCGATCTGCCAGGGAGCCAGTTCAGGACCCTCCAGCGGCATCCGCGAGCCCGCCGCTGTGCCGGTGATTTTCTGATAGAGGAGGCTGGCCGCGGCATCGCCCGGCACGATCGCGGGGCCCGAGATGCCGCCGTCCCGAACCGCCGCCGCACCATCCAGGCGCAGCCCGCCGGATTGCTTGGCCGGACCATGGCAGCGTTGACATGCGACTCGCAGGATGGGTTCGATGTGACGTCCGAAGTCGACCTCGGCGGCGGCAAGGATCGAACCGGAGATGCAGATCAGAATCAGGGCGCGGAAACCCAGGATTTGACCGCGGCGGAGGGCCCGGCCGAGTGTGAGGATGCGCGGAGACCCGCCCTTCAGGCAACGGTTTGAGGACTGAAAAAGCCTTGACATCGAACTTCGCCTGCGCTTCCGGAAAGCCCGTTTTTTCTAGCACGCCAGGGTCTGCCGTTCAAGCGGACTGCGACACGGATTTGCAAGGGGGCCGGCTCTGCATCGCACTACCTCACGACTTTGCCGCCCTGAATCACGTGTACCACGTGCTTCATGTCGGCCATGTTGCGCAAGGGGTCGCCGTCGACCACGATGATGTCCGCCAGCTTGCCTTCGGCAATGGTGCCCAGATCGGAGCCCCTGCCGAGAACCCGAGCAGGCCAGAAAGTGGAGGCCAGGATGGTCTCCATCGGCGTCAGCCCGAACTCCACGAAAGCCACCATCTCTCTCCAGGCGGCCATGTGATGCGGATTGCCGCGGGTTCCCGAGTCGGTGCCCAGGTAGAAGCGGCCTCCGGCCTCTTTGAGCTGCCGCAGTTTCTTGAGCCTCCCCTCCCTTTCGTAAACGGCGTCGTGGAAGAGGGGATGCCGTTGAAAGTTCTCGTAGGAAGACCGGACGTCCTGCCAGATGTCGGAGGGCAGGCTTTCTCTGAAGTCGGGATCGTCGCGCAGCTCCGGGAAGAGCATGAGTTGGCGGAAACCGTCGACGGCGATCTCGGTCGGCACCAGTCCGACCTCGCTCTCTACGATGCCTTGAACGATGTCGGGGGCGAATTCGGGTTCGGGCCCGTCACCGATGTGCTCGAGGGTATCGAGCGGACCGATTCCGGCGCGCAAGGCGCGTCGGACGGCCGGCTGGGTGAAAAGGTGGGTCGCCACCCGTTTGCCCAGCTTGTGGGCCTCGTCGTAGATCGCCCGCAGCTCCTCGACCGAGAAGTTTTCGTCCTGGGTCTTGATGACGTCGACACCCAGCTCGACCAGTTGGCGGACCTTCACTCTGCCGTCCTCGGGATCCTGGACGACCCAGGTGTCGTTGAAGTCCTCGGGTGTCGCTCGCGACTTCGATTTGCGCAGGAACGGCCCGCAGACGAAAGTGCGAGGCCCCGCAATGCGGCCCGACTTGATCGCCTCGCGGAGTTGGAGGATCGTGTCCACCTCCGAACCCAGGTCTCGGGCGCTGGTCACGCCGGCGTGAAGCATGATTTGAGCGGCCAGAGGCATGACTTCGTCCCGCATGCGGTCTCGGTAGCGCGGGAACCACTCGCCGTAGTCGTTGTGCCCCAGAAGTTCGTAGTGGACGTGCAGATCGATCAAGCCCGGCAGGACCGTCATCCCTTCCGAGCTGATTACGCGCGCGCCGGATGGGATCTGGAGCCTGCCCACCTGGCCCACCGACAGAATCCGATCGCCCGCCACCAGCACGACGCTGTCTTCGAGCGGCGTTCCCCCGTAGCCGTCGATGAGGCGACCGCCCACGATCGCCAAGTCGGCGTTCTGTTGAAAGGCCCAAACTCGAAGTGAGACCGCGCAGAGCAGGGCAACGCAGAGCAACACAGAACGTCGGGACACAGTGCCTCCTTTTGCGGTGCTGTGTGAGCGAGCTTGGCTGAGGCGGTCGACAAGCGTCGCACCGAGCTCGGGCCGACGACACAACGCGAAGCGGCAGCAGTGGGGCGCTCGAGTCGCGAAGCGCCCGGCTTTTGGCTGTCGGGACCGCTCAACGGGTGGCGTCGCTCCCGTTCTCTCGTCAGGGGGCGGCGGTCTCGATCAGGGCGCCGCTGCCCCAGAGTCGGATTTCCTCGTAGGGGGGTCGGACTGAGCCGGGATCGAACTCGATGCCTCTTTCTTCAGCCTCATGTCTGGCCTTGGCCACGACCTCATCACGAGTGTAGGTCAGTTTTTCGACTTTACCCTGCAGAACGGCCTTCCGGCCCACGGCCTGGCGGGGGAAGGTGATCACACCGTCTTCCACCTTGAGGCGCAGTTGGCGGGAGTCCGCGTCCTGTACCTCGATCCAGCAGCCCATCATGACGCAGACTTCGGTGACGCGCCCCTCGACGGCGACGGTTTTTCCGACGAAATCTTCGGGCCGGGCGAGAATTTCCGCGATCTCCGTTCTCGTGTCCAGGGTGACGGATTCTCCGTAGGCCTTCCAGCCTTCCGGCGCAGCCGCAACGGTCTCGGTGGAGCCCGCGCCGCAGCCGGTTAGAAGAAGGCAAGAAATGATCAACAAGGCGCTGATCTGGCGAGTCGGTGTTTTCATGTCCAACATCCTCGAGTCGTTTGTGACGGATCCGTCCGGGGTTGGCATTGTCTCACACCCCCGACTGTCCGGTGCGCTTGTGTTTTCGGCGACAGACCGGAGGCCTATCTGCCGGTGGCGAGCAGGGACCGGATTTGGGCCAGCTCCGCCTCCAGGCCTTCCAAGCGCGCCACGCGGGCTTCGAGAGCGGAAATTCGGGCGTCCTTTTGGCGCCGAAGCTGCTCCAACTGCTGGTCCTTCTCTCCGAGCAGTTGGTAGAGGCCTTGAATTGCCGCCAAGGCGATGCCCGCCGTGTCCCCCGGGTTGAGGTGCTTGTCGTCCTTGCCGATTTGGAAGGCGTCCCAGAACTCCTGGGCCATGGGGCCCACGTGCCGTTCGCTCCGTTCCTTGTAGCTCCACTCCGAAATGGGCAGCTCGACCACTTTGCGCAGGGTCTCGACGGCGTCGAGCGGGACGATCTGCTCCTTGAGCGCTCGGTCGGAGGGGTAGACAGTGCCGTTGGCGATCACGTTGCCGGCGATATGGAGGTCGCCGCTGGGGCGGAGATCGAAATTCAACGCCCCGCCGGGTCCCATGATCACGCGACCGGCGGCCGTGATTTTCAGTTCCGGTCCGCCCGTTCCACCACGCGAAAAGAGAAAGCCTCCGGCATTGTTCTGGGCGAAGAACCAGTTGTCTCCATTGACCGAGTTGGTCATGCGAAAGGCGGAGCCACCGACGTTGAGCAGTTCGAAGAGGGTTCGAACCGTGGCGGGGCCCGAGATTTCCTCGACGAGGACTTTGGCCGACCCGTCGCGGCGCAGATGAAGTGCCGCCGTAGGATTGCTCGTGCCCGAGCCTACATCCCCATCGGACTGGATGATCAGGCTGTCGCTCGGCGACCCGTCGTCGATCCGAAAGATCCTGGGATTCCCGCCGGTGCCGGCGTCATCGATCTGAAAACCGGAATTGGTCACCGAGAGGTCGAACCTGAGTTCCGAGTTTTGTTCCAGCCGAGCCGTGGGACCGACCCCTGGGGTCCCCGAGATGATGTGCAGGTCCTTCTGCGGCGCCGCCGTCCCCATCCCCACACGGGCCGAGCTGCTCAGGTAGAGGGCCTTGTCTCGCGCTCCAGCCTCGATGGTCACGGGTGTGGTACCGCCGTCCACATCCTCGATGTCCAAGAGTTCGGCGCCGTCGTTGGCCTCGATTTTCCAGTCGTTGGTGAAGCCGGCAGGGTTGCTGATGTCCTCGAATAAAAGAAGCGAACTGCTGCCCTTCAGCTTGAGCAGTCCGTCCCCGGAAGGAAAGCTCTCGCCGTCGGCGCAGGTGCTGCCGATGCAGGTCCTGCCCCTCAGGATCTGGTCGTCGACCGGCGACACGGTGTCGAACATGTCAGGAGATTCGCCCGGGCCCAGGACAACCCCGGCCTGGACCTGGAAATAGCCATGGGCCGACGGGGGCGCGGCTGCCTGCTGGTGCCCATCCACTGGCTCGAAGCGCAGCTCCCAGGTGTAGCTTCCGTCGACAAGCGGGTTGCCTTCCGAATCGTAGGCGGGAAAGTAGACCGGCTCTCCGGCGAAATGTTCCCTTTCGTAGACCGTGCCCCGGCTACCCACCACGACGAGGGTGAGGGTTCGGTAGTCGATCGTTGGCGACCAGCTTACGACATCATCCGAGAACTGGACAAAAGCAACCACAGTCTCGGGCGCTCGCGAGCGGGCAGAAGAATTCAGCTGTAGAGCGAGCAGAAGTCCGCAGAACCCGATCGCGGTGAAGGCCAGAACGACGCGCTGCCTCATGGCAACCTCCTTTTGGTTCTCAAGCCCGGGCGCGGCGGGAGTCGCAAGCAGGCCGGAGACTGTTGGTGAATGAGTCAATCGAGTCTACGAGGCCCTCCGAAAGGAGTCAAACGGAACGTCTGCGTCGCATGAAGAGGATGACGCCCCAGACCCATGCCGATCCACCGCCGGCACCGAGCGCCACTCAGGGCTGATCCGCGATCAGGCGCAGGTTTTCACGGGCCGGTTCATAGTCGGGTTGTGCCCGCAATGCGCTGCGAAAGTATTGTCGTGCGAGGCCGTAGCGTTTTCTTGTCACTTCAAGGACCCCCAGCCCGTTGAGCGCGTAGGGCGACCGCGGCCGGATCTCCAGTTCGGCCCGGAATTCGCTCTCCGCCTGGGCCCAGAGCCCGCGATCCAGATAGACGTTCCCCAAAAGAGCATGAGCGTCGCGGAGCCGTGGATCGAGCGCCACCGCCCGCTTGAGGTGCTGTACGGAACGCTGGAAATCCCGGCTGGCGTAGTAATCCCCCAGCAACATCTGCACTTTGGCCGAGTCGGGGTAAATGCGCTCGGCCCTCTCCAGGATGCGCGGAGGCTGGCTCCACTCCAGATTCCGCTGGACCGCAATCACCGCCAGAGAGAGCGGCAAAAGACTGGCCACGACCATGGGCATTCGTCCGGGGTAGGCGCCGAAGACGCCGACCCAGACGAGGGCGACTCCAAAGGCCGCCAAGTAGATTCTTCGGTCGGCCACCGTTTCCAGGTTGGGGACCAAAAGCACGAAGACAATGCAGGCGCCGATGACGGCGGCCCCCCAGACTGCCAGAGGTCGGGTTCGGTGGGCGATGGCGACCAAGCCCAGAATCAGAACCGCGGCGAATCCGGGCCAGAGGCTCCAGGAGAGTTCCGGGTTGGGATGGTAAAGGCTCCCCAGGTCCGGCCGAAACAGCAGCTCACAGTATTTCAAGGCTGCGGCGAGGGCGGCGGAGATCCACTGGCCCACGGAATACCCCAGATCGAACCCCATGCTGCGGTCCCGCGGTTCGGACAGCCGCGCCCAGACCAGCACCCCCGCGGCCAAAAGAAAGGGAGTGAAAACGAGGTAGGAGCGCTGCCACAGTGTCCTCTGATAAACGGCTGCCATCAGGAAGGCGAAGAGGAGCAGCAGAAATGCGTCCGGTCTGGCCAGGAAGCCGAGGACGAAGATCAAGGCGATCAGCGCGGCGCGGCCGAACCCCAGCGTTCCTCTGTCCCTCGCCATCAACAACAGCCCGGTCAGTATCGCCAGAGAACTCAACAGCCCCGAACGCGCCCAGATGTAATTCACCGACTCGATCACAACGAAGTGAAAGGAGAAGGTCAGCCCGCCCAGCAGCGCCATCCAGCGGGCCGATCCCAAGGCCAGCAAGATGGCCGCGCACAACGCCGCATTGACGGCGTGGATCACGAAGTTGGTCCAGTGAAAGGCCCCGGGCGACAGTCCTGCCCGTCGGTAGTCGAAGTAGTAGGTGAACAGGGTCAAGGGGCGGGCCAGTTCGTAGCGGGTGAATGTCGACGGTGAAACTTCAGTCCCGTGGCCGTCCCGGGTAAGCATCAAGTCGTCGTAATAGAAGGAGCCAGGGAGTCCGCTGAGGGCGAAAAGAGCGAGTGTGACGATGCCTGCGATCGAGCAGATCCCAAGGTCAAACCCGGTCGCTTTGCTCAGCCGGCCCGTCACCACGCCACAATGCTGAGGCCTTCGGCAACCTATGGTCAAGCGGGCGGGAGATTGAAGCGCCCTCTCGGGTTCCCGCTTCGACGCTGGAAGCCACCTGCCGAAAACCCTGGAAGTAAAGAACAACTCGAACGGGCAAGTGAGATGGGCGAGATGCGAAGTGCGAGCGGGGGGCCGAAGACAACCACCTCGCAGTTCTCATCTCTCATCTCGCACTTTCGAGTTCGGGGGTTTCGGGGAGGGAACCGGGATCACTGCGCGAAGCGCACCGAGCTGTCCACCGTGAATTTCTTGAAATCGCTGTATGTGTCGACCGAGTCGAGCCGCAACCCTTTGAGAAGGAGCACCCGGGCCGAAGCTTGAACGCGACTTTGCCAAGGAAGCCAGATCTCCTCGTTGACGAAAGTGCGCGAGAACTCCAGTCGGGCTCCTTTTCGCAGTTTGGCGAGCAATCCCCAGCCCAAGGAGATCGGCTCCAACAGCTCGGCTTCGACCCGGACCACCTGATGGTCGGGCTCATGAATCCAAGCTGTACCGCGGATCTTCTTCAGTTGTCGAACCTCCTTGACCCGCGGCTGGTAGCCGGGGCGAGGTTCAAAGCGGACTCGAATTGCCGGACGGCCGTCGATGACCTCGCGGGCCTCCAGGACGAACTCGAAGAGCCTGAAGACGTCTTCGATCGCCCGCTCCTCCTCGCGGCGCGCCTTTTGCAAGCGTTTTTGGGCCTTCTTCTGGTTGTGTTTCTTCCGTTTCTGCTCCCACTTGCGGTCCTGTTTCTCGAGTTTCTCTCGACTTACGGGCTTGCCGTTCTCGGCCACCAAGCGGCGAAAAGTCTCCTCCCCATCCGCTCCGGGAAACACCTCCCAAATCTTCTTTTCGGTCCGCTTGGTCTTGCGATTCTTATCGAGGTAACGTGTTTCTCGGGTATGTGTGAATGTGTATTGGCTCAAAAGAAGCCCGTCACTGCGAAGGTTGTTGCGCACCTCCTCGAGGAACTCCGCCTGGTTTGGGAGCGCCTCCTGGCCCGCCGCCAAGCATGCGAACCTCAACCACAATCCGCATGCGAGGAGAAAGGACCGTGTCCGCTTGATCGCTCTCATGCTCTCTCCCCCGGTCCCTCGCTTTCGGCCGAAGTGATGAATCCCCTTCAATGATGTGGGCGACAGCGGGATGGTTCACCTGGAGGCTCCTCGAAAGCCAGGCCTTCGCAGAGATAGAT
>JBFGHF010000009.1:0-16737 GCA_041578355.1 Acidobacteriota bacterium | reverse complement strand
CGGAGCTTCGCGTCGAAGGAGTGCTCTTGACCATGTTCGATGAAAGGCTCAATCTGGCCAATCAAATCCAACAGGACGTACGCGCCCACCTGAAGGGTCGCGTCTTTGAAACCATCATCCCCCGCAATGTCCGCTTGGCGGAGTCGCCCAGCTTCGGGAAGCCCATCCTGCTCTACGACGCTCGATCCCGGGGCGCAGGCAGTTATCTCCAGTTGGCGCGGGAAATCCTGGCGCGTCCGGCTCGGGTCGGCTGAAAGTTGTTCCCATGACAAAACGCAAGGCACTGGGAAAGGGACTCGAGGCGCTCCTGCCGTCGAAGCCCGGCCGGGGAACCGGGCTCCTCCAAATCGAAGTCGATCGGATTTCACCGAATCCTTTTCAGCCGCGCAGCCGCTTCGAGTCAGAAAAACTGGAGGAATTGGCAGCCTCGATCCGCGAACACGGCGTCTTGCAGCCCGTCATTGTCCGGCGAGCCGGAGATGATTACGAGTTGGTGGCCGGGGAGCGGCGTTGGCGGGCGGCCCGCAAAGCGGGGGTCGATCGGGTGCCCGCACTCGTTCACGACCTCAGCGACCAGAACCTCCTCCAGCTCGCCCTCGTCGAAAACCTGCAACGAGACGACCTGAGCGCCATCGAGGAAGCTCGCGCCTATCAGATTCTGATCGAGGAATTCGATCTCACCCAGCAGCAAGTAGCCCAGCGGGTGGGTCGGAGTCGGACCGGGGTGGCCAATACTCTCCGCTTGCTCAAGCTTCCCGAATCCATCCAGCAACTGGTGGTGGAGGGGCGCCTCTCCATGGGTCACGCCCGCGCTCTGCTCCCCCTTGCTCGCGGCGCGCAGCTCGCCCTCGGGAAGCAAGCCGTCCGCAGCGGGCTCTCCGTACGGCAAGTGGAAGATCGCGTCAGGCGCCAGCTCAAATCCCGACCGCCCGTCACCAAGGATCCCAACCTCAGCGCGGCCGAGGATCGCCTCGAGGAGCATTGGAAAACCCGCGTCGAAATCCGGCCACGCGGACAGGGCGGCCGCATCATCCTCCACTTCCACTCCCCCGAGGAGCTCGACCGGCTCTACGAGGCCCTGCTTTCACTTGCCGATGCAGAAACTTGAGAAAATCTCTTGGAGAATGTCCTCCACGCTGGTTTCGCCGGTGATTTCGCCCAGCGCATCGAGGGCTTTCCGCAGATCGTAGGCGGGGAACTCTTCGCTCAGCGCACCTTCCAGACCGGCCGTTGCCTGTTCCAGACGGCGCAAACATCGCCTCAGGCAATCCCTGTGGCGGGCATTGGTGATCAATAAGCCTTCGGGGCGCCAGCCTCCCTCGGGTGCCAACGCGTCGCCCAAGACGCCCCGCAACTCCTTCAATCCTTCGCCCGTCAGCGCAGAAACCTCCACCTGCCATCTGGCCGCAGTTGTCACGGCTCGGGGAATCCGGGCCTGGCGCTTCAGGTCCTTCTTGTTGAGCACCAACAGCGGACGGGTCTCCTCGACCTCCCCCCACGCCGTCCGCCCGGGCAGGCCGAACGGTATCGAGGCGTCGACCACGAAAAGAACCAAATCCGCGTCGGCCACCAAGCGCCTCGACCTCTCCACGCCCAAGACCTCGACGGGGTCGGCAGAAGCCCGCATGCCGGCGGTGTCGGCCAGCCGCACCGGCACGCCGCCCAGATTGATCGTCTCGGTTACAGCGTCCCGAGTCGTCCCGGGCACGGCCGTCACGATGGCCCTGTCTTGCTCGACTAAAGCATTGAACAGACTTGACTTACCCGCATTTACCGGTCCGCAGATCGTCACTTCGAGCCCGTCGCGAACCAAGCGACCCACCTCGAAACTGCCAGCCAGGGCCTCCAGCTCTCGGCTGACACCGCGAATCCGCCCACAGAGCTCCGCGGCACCCTGAGGTTCGACTTCGTCCTCCACGAACTCAAGAGTCGTCTCCAGCTGCGAGCAAACTTGGATCAGCTGCCGCTTCAGCGGCTCCAAGGCGTGCGACAGCTCGCCCTCCAGCTGACGCCGCGCCAGCCTGGCCTGATACTCCGTCTGGCTGTCGATCAGGTCGCGTACTGCCTCAGCCTGCACCAGGTCCATCTTCCCGTTGAGAAACGCGCGAAGCGTGAACTCCCCGGGCTTCGCAAGCCTGGCCCCAGACCCGAGCAGCTGATCGAGGATCTGCGCAACCACCAACGGGCTGCCGTGACAAGAGATCTCGGCCACATCTTCACCCGTGAAAGAAGCCGGGGCGGGGAACCAGGTGACCAGCACGCGGTCGATGCGGGAGCCCCTGGCGTCGGTGATGTATCCCAGGGTTGGCCTGCGGGGCCTGGGAGGTCCTTGTGAAGAAAAATGGCGCTCGAGAAGTGAGCGCGACGAGGGGCCGCTGATTCGCAGCACCGCCAAGGCGCCCTTGCCGGCGGGGGTGGACAGGGCCGCAATCGTATCGGATTCACCCGCCATGTCCCTCCTCAGCGAGAAGGAAGAATCACGACGCGTCGGTGAGCCCCGTTCCCCTCGCTCGTGGTGCCGACGCCTTCCTCTTCCGCCAGCGCCAGGTGGATGATTCGGCGCTCTGACGACGGCATCGCCTGGAGCTTGAAGGGCTTTCTACTCGACCGTGCTTTCTCGGCCGCCTTGCGAGCCAACAACTGCAGCTCCATCACCCGCGTGGCTCGATAATCCTCACAGTCGACCAGGAAGTTGAAGCGTCCCTCGTTGCGGCGATAGAAGGCCTGGTTGATGAGATGGTTTATGGAGTAGAGGAGGCGGGCGTTCTCGCGCAGCACCAGACCGGCGTCCTCCCCTTCGAGATTCACGGTGATCACACCCTCCTGGCTCTCGCAGCGACACTCCAGATCGAGGCCCGCTTGGCGCAAAAGCCCTTCCACAAAACCCTTGACTTGCCCCTGAATCTCTTCGGTTTCCGTCATTTCGATCTACTTTCGCTTTCTTTTCTTCTGCTTTTTGGGGGTTGAGGGGCCTGCTTCTTCCTTCTCTGCCTGGAACTTTTGCATGCCCCATTGCAGCAACATACCGAACACGTTGCTGAACAGAAAATAGAGCGCCAACCCGCTCGAAACAGACAAAAACAGAAAGGTGAAAACTATCGGCATCAGCATCATCATGCGACGCTGCGCCGGATCTCCCGTGGCCGGGGTCATTTGCTGTTGCGCCACCATGGTCGCCCCCATCACGATGGGAGTCACATAGTAAGGATCCGGCCTCGAGAGGTCGTTGATCCAGAGCATGAACGGCGCCCCGCGCAACTCGATCGAAGACGCCAACATTCGATAGAAGGCGAAAAGAAAGGGCATCTGCAGCAACAGCGGCAGGCAACCTCCCAGCGGGTTCACCCCATGTTGCTGGTAAAGCGCCATCACTTCGCGGTTCATGTCTTGGCGTTTCGGATCGTCCCGGGGGAGCTTGGCGTAACGATTCTGGATCGCCTTCAGTTTGGGCTGGAGCTCGCTCATTTTCTTCATCGAGCTCATCTGCTTGTAGCGCACCGGGAAAAGCGCCAGGTTGATAAGGAAGGTCAGCAGAATGATCGCCCAGCCATAGTTTCCGATCAGCGAGTAGATCTGTTTGAGCACAAAGAGCAGCGGTTTCACAAGAATGGCAAACCATCCGTAGTCGACCAGCTCTCCCAGGGTCGGATCGATGGCGCGGAGCTCCTCCAGATCTTTCGGCCCGAAGAAGATCCAGACTTCACCGGGTTGCGCGATTCTGACGGCCGCGCTCGCCAAAGCGCGCACCGTAGTTTCGCCACCTTCAGGCTCCGGCCAAAAGGGAGCGTCAACCCGCGCACCGTCGATCCCCGCCTCGCCGCCCAGAAGGACGTAGCTGAAATACTGGCTGTCGAAAGCCACCCAACGAAGACCCGCACCCGGCACGACTTGCGGATCCACATCTCCGGCGTAGAACCTCTCGGCTCCGTCGTCCCGGAAAAGGGTTATGCCTGGAAAGGCGAAGTCCCCGGCACCCACGGCGAAGAACCCTGCTTCCACCTGGTCGACACTTCTCCCGATGGCTGGCCCAAGAACCACGGAGAAGGGACTGCGCCTGCCCGCCAGCCTGACCTGGTGCTCGACCTCGAGAAGATAGCCGCTAGCCGGAATCCGCACTCGGCGGACCACATCGAGCAGGGCGCTCCGATAGCGGAAGACGAGTTCGGCCGGACCCACGATCCGATCACCCGGCGGCGCTTCTAATTCGAAGACCGCACCCTTCAGCTCTTCGTTCAAGTCGGCGTCGTCGAGTCTGATGGCCAAAGGCCGGTCGATTCCCGGAGGAAGGACCTGGGGAATCAACTCCAGTTCGGTGCCGTCTCGGGAGAGATAATCTCGCAGCTGGACGCTCTCGGGTCGAGCGCCCACATTGGTCCAACGCATCTGAAGCTGTTCGTTGACGACCTCGACGGTGCGCGGGGTCGCCTGCGTCGCGGGCTGGGCCGATACCGCAGGCTCGACCTCCTCCTGCGCCGACATGACTTCGGGTGACTCTTCCGCTGCGGGTTCTGCCGCGACCATTTCCTCAATCGGAACTTCCGGCTGGGGAGGCGGCGGAGGGCTCAGCCAACTCAGAAGGTACGGCGCGAAAAGCAGGACGGCCGTAGAGAGAAACAAGGCCAACAGGAGCCTTCTCTCGGTATCCATTTGCGAGGGGTCTGAACCTAACATCTTGCTTGTTCTGCGAATCCTGCCCTAAGGAACGGGGTCGAGCCCGCCCGGGTTCCAGGGATGGCAACGGACAACCCGACGAAGACCCAAAAGGCAACCCTTCCCAACACCCCACTTTTCAATTGCCTGCAGCGCATACTCGGAACAGGTCGGCTCGAAGCGGCAGGCGGGTGGCAAAAAGGGTGAAACGAGGCGCTGGTACAATCGAATCGCTCCGAGTGCGATTCCTTTCAACTTTTGCCTCCTTGACCCCGCCGCCGAGCGGCTTCCAGGAAAGCCCGCTCCAGTTCCGACGACGACGCTGTCGCGGCCCGCTTCTTCACATTTACGACAAGGTCGCTCGAAGGGGAAACCGACTCCTTGTTCCGGCGGAAGATCTCTCGCAAGCGGCGCTTGATCCGATTGCGAACCACCGCCGATCCGATTTTTCGGGAAACAGTGATGCCGAGGCGGTGATGGAGTAGTGCGTTTTTCGAAAGGAAAAGCACGAAGTATGGGGTGTGGAGCTTCTCGCCGGTCCCGTAGATCTCAAGGAAATCGCGGCGTTTGCGTAACCGCTCGCGCTTCGAGATGCTGGATCGGTGTTCATCCACTCACCGATAGCCTCGTCCGGCCTTTGGCTCGACGCCGTTTCAAAATCGCCCGGCCCGCTCGCGTGCTCATTCGCGCCCGAAATCCGTGCTTCTTCAGCCGGCGGCGATTGTTTGGTTGAAATGTACGCTTCATTACGCCCCCACTCCGTCGCCTGTGAAAAACGGTAATTCTAACAAAGCGCCCGCCCTCACGGCAACCCGAAGACTCCCCGAGCGACCCCCACGGCGGCAGCCGTCCCACGATCGGGGCGGGACTTTCCCTCGCAGGAAGCTCAATATCCCAGCCGTTTCTTCACGCCCTCGATTCGCTTCTCGTTTTCCTCGTATGTATGGTCGGGCTGACCTGCGAAGGCGCCGCCAGGGAAGAATGCCCGGCGGTACATGGGGTGTGCTTCACTGCGCAGGTGGGCGATCATCTGATGGCCGGTGCGCTCCCGACGGGCATGTCGGACAGCGCCGATGTCGACCGCACCCACCACGATCTTCGTTCCATCACCGGGAGTTGCCTGGGCCACTATCCGCCCCTCCTGATCGACGATCATGCTTCCGCCAGGCCAGGAAAAGGGCGGGTATCTGCGGATCGAAGCCGCCTGGTTGGCAGCCACCACGAAGGCCGTGTTCTCGAGGGCGCGGCAGCGGTTGACAATGGTCCACCAATCGTTGGGCTCGGTGGCGCCCCAGGGGTCCATGTAGGCCGACACCCGAATCAGGACTTCCGCGCCGTTGGCCGTCAGTTGACGGAGCGCTTCCGGAAAGAGCCAGTCGTAGCAAATCGCCACGCCGAGCTTGCCGATCGGAGTGTCGGCTACCGGGAATATCTCCTCCTCGTACCCTGCGATGTCGTGAGGGCTGGTGTGCACCTCCCAGGGAATCCAGGGGTAGACCTTTCGATACGTGAGGAGAATCCCTGCGGGACCGACCAGACACGTAGTATTGAACAGCGCGTTCGGGTAACGCGAATCGACTTCCAGCATCGAACCGCTCTGGATGTAGATATCGTGCTCACGGGCCTTTTTTTCGAGTCGATCGGTCTGCCGGTTGGGGATCTCGACTCCCAGCTTTTCCCGCAACTCCTTCAGTGTCGGAAAGACGGGCGCGGCGTGGGCGAATTCCGGAAAGACCACCAGGCGCACCTTGCCGAAAGGACGATAGCCGATAACCGCCTGGTCGATGAGCTTCACCATTCTGCCGGTATTCCGGGCCATTTCCCGGCGGTTCACGGGGTTTTCGAAGTCGGTTTGGATGGCCGCTGCAAGGTATTTCAAATCGCTCATTCTCGTACCGCTTGGGGTTTGCTGGGGTTGGCGAGACGCAACGGGCGTTGCGGGACCACCGAGTCCGGGTCTAGTAGGATCCGGCTGGGGCGGTTTCTCCCTGGACGATCTTCACTCCCGCGCTTGCGCCGATTCTGGTGGCCCCTGCCCCCAGCATCGCTTCGGTATCCGATTTGTCCTTGATACCGCCCGCGGCTTTGATTCCCATTCGCGGACCTACAGCGCGACGCATCAAACGCACGTCCTCGGCGGTCGCGCCGCCGGGGCCGAAACCGGTTGACGTCTTGACGAAATCCGCGCCGGCCCGTTGTGCCAACTCGCAGCCGCGCAGTTTTTCATCGTCGCTCAACAGTGCAGTTTCAAGAATGACCTTGCAGAGGGCGCCGCCGGAATGGCAAGCCCCGACGACGCTCTCGATATCCACTCCCACCAGGTCGTCATCGCCCGATTTCAAGGCGCCGATGTTGATCACCATGTCGATTTCGGTCGCCCCGTCGAATACCGCGCGGCGAGCCTCGTATGCCTTCACCTCGGTGGTGCTCGCCCCCAGCGGAAACCCGGCCACCGTGCACACCGCCACTCTCGTCCCGCGCAGTTGCTTTGCCGCCAGGGCCACCCAGACCGGATTGACGCAAACCGCCGCAAACCCGAATCGGGCGGCTTCCTCACACAGCTTCTTTATTTCCGCAGGTGTCGCGGCTGCCTTGAGCAGAGTATGGTCGATATAGCGAGCCAACCCTCCATCCGGAGGGCAGCTTGCAGCATACAAGCCCAAACGGTCCGCCCCGCACTCGATCATGTAACGGACACGGTCGGACTCCTTTTCGACAAATACCGTCCTGCAACCTGGCGCCGTTTCAGCGATCGCCTGCGGAGAAAGTCGTGAAAGGACAAGCTGCACCAACTCGTCAACGATTTGATCCTCGGCGGCAACACCTCGACCTTCTCTCATGTGGCCCGCTCCCTGCTAGAGCTACGACTCTCTGGTGGCGGAGGTGCATGGGAATCGAACCCACCAGTCACGACTCTCGCCGCGACTCGACTGGTTTTGAAGACCAGGCCCGTCACCAGACAGGAACCACCTCCGGGCATCTCTTTAGCTGGTCAATCGATGAGTATCCCACTTTCCCGAGAGATTCATCAACTCGATCTTCCAAGTGGCAGCTGGAACAAAACAAACAACTTCAGCCGATTTTCACAACCTCGATTGTGAACGCTTGAGACAGTCCCGCCGGAGAAGGAACACCCACGCCTCATCGACCCCCTATCCTCAGGCTCTTCCACATGGCCCGCCTCCGGAGATGCATATCTGTCGGTTAGAAAGGTTTGTTATCCACAACCCCACAGGCTCTACTACTACGACTAGTCTTAATAACAACTTGGTTTCTTAGTAGTGCTAACTCCTCACGGCCCGTCACCGTTTGAACAAACCTCCGCACGCCTCCATCATGGGAGCGGCATGAAGGTCATCGTGAACCCCTGTGCCGGGGGCGGAAGAGCGGGTCGGGAAACCAAATCGCTCCCTCTGGCACTTCGACGAGAAGGATTGTCGGGTGAGGTGTTCGAAACGAAAGAACCGGGCCACGCCATTGAGATCGCCAAAAGGTTTGTTGTGGAGGGGGAGGAGTGCATCGCCGTGATGGGTGGTGACGGCACTTTTGCGGAAGTGGTCAATGCTGTTGTCGGACACCGAGTCCGGTTGGGCTTGATCGCAATGGGTTCGGGCAACGATCTTGCTCGGAGCCTGGGGTTGCCGAGGAACAACCTGAGCGAATCGATCCGGGTGATTGCTCGGGGCGAAACACTTGCTATGGACGTGGGATGGGAGAGGGAGCGAGTGTTTGTGTCGTCTCTCGGAGTTGGTTTCCCGGCGGCGGTGGGTGAGAAGACGAAAGAAATCGGCTTGTATCGAGGTTCGGCGCTCTTCTTGGCGGCCATGTTCCGAGCCTTGAGGCAGCTCACACCGATCGACGTGAAACTCGTTGTCGACGGTCAGCAAAGCGACCGGCGCGTGGTGGCCTTGATCATCCAAAACACTCCATTCACGGGCGGGGGCTTGCATACAGCCCCCGAAGCAAGAGTGGACGATGGGTTTTTGGACGTTGTGTTGGTGTACGAAGTGGGCAGAATCAACTTGGCCTGGAACCTCCCCAGGATCTACCGCGGTACTCACACGAATCACCCGAAGTTTAACCACTTGCGATGCAAGTCCGTTTCGGTGGAGAGTTCGACGCCGGCAAGGAAGTTGTTCGACGGGGATTTGGTGGGGGAATTGCCGCTGGAGTGCAAAGTTATTCCGGCTGCCGTACAAGTCTTATGTCGGGTAGTAGAATAGAGGCTTCGAAGCGGGGGGCAGTCGATTCTGCAATGTTGCGCATAGAGGACTATCTGAGCGGCAAGGTGGTGTTCATCACGGGCGCCACGGGGTTTCTGGGCCAGCCCTTGGTCGAGAAGATTCTCTTTGGAGCTCCAGAGGTGCGTCGAGTCCACGTGCTGATTCGTCCGCGCAAGCTCTTCGGCGGGCGGGTCCTCGGCGCCCAAGAACGGCTGGAAAACGAACTCTACGGGTCCAGCGTTTTCGATCGCCTGCGGGGAGTTCACGGAAGCAGTTTCGAAGAGTTTCTGCGCCAAAAGCTTCGGGCTGTGGCGGGAGACATCTCCCAAGACAACTTAGGTTTGTGCTCTGCCGACGCGGAGACCTTGCGGGAGAACGTCGATGTCGTGATCAACAGTGCGGCGGTGGTTTCTTTCGATGCACCCATCGATGAGGCCCTCGAGCTCAACGTGATGGCGGCGCGTCGGATTACCGAGTTCGTGGCCACATGCCGCAAGGCGGTGTTCGTGCATGTTTCCACCGCCTACGTCAGCGGGACAGAGCGCAAGATCGCGCCCGAGACGATGTACCACAGTGCGTTTGAAAACTCATCCGGCGAGAGGTTCCCAGCTGCGGCATTCGCGGACATCGCGGCCGATATCGAAAAAATCCGGGCCATCGTCCAGGGAGTCAAGGAAGAAGCGGGAAGTCCTGAGATCGAGCGCCAGTTGATGAAGGAACTTGTCAAGCTTTCCCGAACCGGTAAGAGACAACGCCGCCAGCGGCGGCGCAAGCGATTGGAGGGACTGCGTAAACGGTGGACCCAAGAGCGCTTGGTCGAACGCGGGATGCAGTGGGCTCGAGAGAGAGGCTGGAACGACACCTACACATACACCAAGGCACTCGGTGAGCAGATGGTGGTGGCATACCGGGCCGACGCCCCGACCGTGATTCTTCGTCCCTCCATCATCGAGAGCAGCCTATCGGAACCCTGTCCCGGATGGCTCGACGGCCTGCGAATGGCGGATCCGCTGATCGTGGCCATCGGAAAAGGGCGCCTCAAATCGCTTCCTCTCAATCCGGATGTCTTGATCGACCTGGTGCCGGTCGATGTGGTCGTGAACGCCCTCCTCGCCTCCATACCCGAGATTGCCACCCGCGGCGGCTTGGATATCTACCAGGTGGCCACGGGGTCGAAGAACCCGATCACGCTGGGTGAGCTGTACAAGCTGATCTACGCCTACTTTAAGACGAAACCGATGCTCGACAAGACGGGCCAACCGATTCCGGCGCGTCGAATCAGATTTCCCAAGCCTGCCGCCTTCCGCATCCAACACCAGCTCAAGCGGGTTCCGCTCGAGACGGCCGAGAAAACACTCAAGCGGTTCCCCCTCTTCGATTCCACGGAAAAGGTCCGCCGGCGCTTGGCAGCCACCAAGGTGGCGCACCAGAAACTGTATTACTACGGAGAGATTTACGAGCCCTACCTCAATCTCAACTGCCGTTTTCAGGTCGATAAAACCACCGAGTTGTTCGAAAAGCTGGACGAGGAAGCCCAGCGCCGGTTCAACTTCGACGTCACCAGGGTCAACTGGCGTCACTACATCCAGAACGTGCACATCCCCGGCGTGAAGAAATTCATACTCAAGATCGAGGGCGTGGGCACGATGGAGTTGGAGGACCAACAGGACACCTTGCCCGCCATGAGCATCCCGGAATTGATCGGGCATGCCGCCGACACCCGAGGCGATCAGGTGGCCCTGCAGATGAAGACCCCGGATGGGTGGGAGCGATTCACCTACGGGGAGGTCCGAGCCGAAGCCGAACGAATAGCCGCTTCACTGCGGAGGTTGGGTTGCGTCAAGGGTGACCGCGTGGTTCTATTCTCCGAGAATCAGCCTCGCTGGGGCATCGCCTATTTGGGGGCCTCGTTCGCGGGCCTCGTCGTCGTCCCGATCGATGCGCAGAGTTGGCACGAAGAAGTTTGGTCCATCGTCGAGTTTACCGAAGCGAAGGCCCTGCTGGCTTCCGAGAAGTCCTTCGCCCGGTTCACCCCGGAGGAGCTGGAGAAAAACGAGCGGGCCGAGACTCCGCTCCTTTTGCTGAACGTGGACCAGTTCTGCCGACCCTTCGACAAGGCTGGATTTCCCCGCAGCACCCGCCCCACCGAGTCCGCGCAAGAACCTGGCCCGATTGAGGTGGTGCCCGACGATCCGGCATCGATCATTTTCACAACGGGCACTGCAGTGGATCCGCGGGGGGCGGTCCACACCCACCGCAGCTTTCTCACGAATCTCTTTGGGGTTCATCGGCAGCTGCCGGTCCACCCCGGGGACAATCTGATCTCGGTTTTGCCTCTTTTCCACGCCCTGGAGTTCACATGTGGTTTCTTGATGGCGGCGTTCGGCGGCGCCACCGTGACCTATGCCCACACCCTCAAGCCCAGGGGAATCCTGGAACTGATGCGGGAAACGGGCACCACCTGCATGCTGGGAGTGCCGACTTTCTATGCCTTGCTTCGAGACGACATGGAGCGCCGCATACTGCGGGCTTCCAAGTCAGCCTTCAAATCCAACCTGATGGCCACGGGAAAAGAGCTGAGCCGCACCGTGGAGCGCAACTTCGGGCGCAACATCGGACGCAAGCTGTTTGCGCGCGTCCATCAGGAATTCGGCGGCAGGATTCGTTTGTTCGTCAGCGGCGGGTCGGCATTGGGCGAAGAGCTCTACGAGGATTTCAGGGCGCTTGGAATGCCCATCTACGAAGGATATGGACTGACGGAAACCGCCCCTGTCTTGACGGTCAACCCGATCAACTTGAGCCGACCCCGATCGGCGGGGAGACCGCTGGCTGGAGTTGAGGTGCGTCTGGACCATCCCGACCAGGACGGCATCGGGGAAATCGTTGTTCGCAGCCCGAGTCTGATGACCGGGTATTACAAAAACGATGAAGCCACCCGAAAAGTGATGCAGGATGGCTGGCTCCGCACGGGCGACATGGGCTGGGTCGACGTCGACGGCTACATTTACATCACGGGCCGCTGCAAGAACGTGATCGTTACCGGAGCCGGAAAGAATGTCTACCCGGAGGACCTGGAGGCCATTTATCGGCGCTTGCCCGCCATTCGAGAAATCGCAGTCCTGGGAATCAAGTCCGGACTGACTGAGGATGTCCATGCCGTGGTCCGCCCAACCGCCGAATCGGTGGACGAACACGGGATCGAGGGGGTTCGGCGGGCGATCCACAAGCAGGCCCAGCAACTCGCCCGGGAACTGCCGACTTACCACAGGCTCCAGTTTGTGCATGCCTGGCCTAGAGGCTTGCCCCATCACTCGGATGGGATGATCGACCGCCAGGCGGTCCGTCGCCGGCTGGAGCAGCAGCTCGAGCACAAGCAAGCCGTCGAACGGAAAACAGCCTCGGAAGCGCTGTCCGGCTGGCAAGAGGAGATCGTCGCCGAAGTTGCCCGTTTGGCGGGAGCGCCGGACGGCGAAATAACACCCGAGATGCATCTCTACGACGACCTCGGATTGGACTCCCTCAAAGCAATCGAGCTGCTGCTTTTCGTCGAGGACCGGCTGGGGGTCACGATCCCCGATGAAAAAGCGTCCCGCGTGGGCCGCGTCAGCGAGCTTCTCAAGACGGCCGAACAGGCCAAGAAGCAAGGTGAACAACCGGCCCCGGCTGGCGAAGCGGTCCAGCCTCCTTCCGTTTTGCCGCTGCAAGAACGGAGCCTGGGCGACAGGTTGCTGATGAACCTCAGCTTTGGCGGCTTAAGCCTGATTTTCCGCGCTTTCTTTGGTTTCCGGGCGAGTGCGGCGGGAACGGTCCCCAAGGGCTCATCCTACATCATTGCCGCCAACCACTGCAGCCATCTGGACACCGGTGCGGTGATCACGGCCGTCCGTTCGGCTTTGGGCAAGCAAGAGGCTCGCCGACTCCACGTTCTGGGAGCTCGCGACTATTTCTTCGATTCGAAGTTGAAGGGCTGGCTGGTGAGCCGCTTGCTGAACGTCGTGCCCATTGAACGCAAAGAGTCGTCCCTGAGCAGCCTGCGGTTGGTCAAGTCGATTCTTGCTCGGGGCGAGCCTGTGCTGATCTTTCCCGAGGGCACACGATCGAGAAGCGGCCTCCTGCAGGATTTCAAGCCGGGACTGGGGTTGATGGCCTGGGAAACGCGCGCGCCGATCGTGCCGACGTATATTCGGGGGACGTATGACGCGCTGCCGGCGGGCCGTTTCTTTCCCCGAAGGCGCGAAGTCAAGGTGGTCCTGGGCGACCCGCTCAACATGCGGCACTATGCGGGGAACGGCGACCGAATGCAACGGGACGAGCTCTACCGGCGCATCGCCTCAGATGTGCGGGAACGAATCGAAAGCCTCGCCGGGGAGCAGGATGCGGAGAGCCCCGGAGGGCTGGCGTGAAAATAGCCCAGGGCGTCAAGCCCTGGGTATTCAGCTCCTGACGAGGCCAGAGTCCCGGAGGGTCGGCGGGCCGGGTCTTATCCCCAGAGCAGCTTGAGACAGTCTTTGAAAAGCGGGGGGTTACTTTCAGCCCGTCCCAGCCGGGACAGGAGACGCCGCCACCACCAACCGAAAGAATCTGGAGAGCAGGAGAAAGCCGGATGCACTCCCTACTACGAATGTTGTTGATACTCCTCTGTGCTGGCGCTTGCCTCGCGCAACCGCGCCGTCCCGTCGCCACCTATTCGATCGTCGCCCGCGACCCGGGGACGGGGCAAATGGGCATTGCCGTCCAATCCCACTGGTTCTCGGTGGGACCGATCGTCCCCTGGGCCGAGCCTGGGGTCGGCGCCGTGGCCACCCAGTCCTTCGTCGAGCCCGCCTATGGCCCGCTGGGTCTGGAACTGATGGGGTCGGGACGGTCGGCTGCAGACGCGCTCAAAGCTCTGGTCTCCACCGACGAAGGACGAGATGTCCGGCAGGTGGCGATGATCGACGCCCAAGGCAGGGTGGCCGCTCACACCGGGGACCGCGCCATCCAAGCCGCCGGACACCAAGTCGGCGAACAGTACTCGGTGCAGGCCAATCTAATGGACAAGGCGACCGTGTGGCCCGCCATGGCCGCAGCCTATGAATCTGCACAGGGTGATTTGGCGGAGCGTATGCTGGCGGCGCTGGAAGCCGCCGAGAAGGAAGGCGGAGACATCCGGGGCCGTCAGTCGGCCGCCATCCTGATCGTCTCGGCAGAAGGAACGGGCAAGCCGTGGGAGGACCGCATCTTCGACCTCCGCGTTGAGGACCACCCTGAGCCAGTCGTAGAACTGCGCCGTCTGGTTCGTCTGCAGCGGGCCTATCGCAAGCTCAATGAGGGCGACCACTGGGTCACGCAGAAAGACCTCGAGAAGGCCATGGCCGCCTACCGGGCAGCCACCACCCTGGTGGAGGACTCGGCGACCAACGGCGAAGCCGCTTTCTGGGTGGGTGTGACTTTGGCGGATTCGGGCCGTCCCGATGAAGCCATTCCCTACCTGCAGCGCGCCTACCGCCAGGACGCCCGCTGGGCGCGGCTGATCGAGCGCCTGCCTGCCTCCGGGCTACTGCCGGATGATGCCGAGTTGATGCAGAGGTTGACGGCGGAGATGAAACGAAACACCCCTTGACCGGCTCGGCCAAAGCCCGAATCGCCAATGGCAGAACTGCGTTCGTCAGGGCGCGTTGCCGAGATCGAGAAAGGGGCTTTGTCTCCGGGCGAAGAGTCCGTTTGATGATCGAGAACGCCGCCCGTCCCGGCGGGACGACCTGAAAACACCCCCCCCCGCTTCAGCGGTGGGTTGGGGATCCCGATACACCCATGAAAAAGTCCTCTAGGGACGGAAGAAGACCCGTCCCGGGTGACTTACTGCGGTGGGCTATTGTTCATCACATCCCTTTGGGATGCCGGACAGCCTTTGCTTTCGAGTTCTGTCGTCCCCGGCGCTGCGTCATAGCCTTGGCGTCACTCCGTCCAGACCGGATCGGGAGTGATGAAAGGCTCCGGCCTGGGGCCGGGGTCGGGCCGGCCGCTCCCCTCCAGCCGGCTGATGGCCCGGACCTTCATGTCGTGATCGCAGAGAATCTGGCAGCTGAGGCGGATGCCAGTGAGTTGCCCCATGGCCAGTCGCGTCTTTTCGGCCTCGGTCATTCGTTCCGGCTCACCCTCGATGAACTCCACCCGACAGGTTGTGCAGCGAGCGTTGCCGCCGCAGGCGTGCAGGATGTCGACTCCCGAATCCTCGATTGCCAGGACCAGTCGCTTGCCATCCTCCACCTCGAACGCTTCAAATCCTTCCACTTCCAGCTTCGCCATGATCGATCATCCTTTCCAACTCCAAACCAACGCTGGCCTGAGTCGGCCACGCAAACCCACCGGGCGTTTCCCGGTGATCCCCAAGTGTAGCCCAAACCGCGCCGCGTACCGGGCATCGAACCCGGGAGGTTGCCGGTCTCTCTGCGCTCTTTCTCAAGGAGCCGGCAAGAAAATTGCTATCTTGGGGGACACGCGGGTATGCATCTGCCGATTTGAAAAGCGGAATAAGTGCCGGGAGGAGCATCGGATGGGCGAGCAAGAAATCAGTCAACAAGGCGAGAGCGCGAAAAAGCAACGGCGTTTCATGCAGCGCCTGCTCAACGACTTGGCTCTTTTGGAGAAGTGGATCGACGACGGCTTGATCGAGTCGGGCATTCGGCGAATCGGCGCCGAACAGGAGTTTTTCCTCGTCGATTCCAGCTGGCAACCCGTCAATCGCGCCATGCAGATACTGGAGAGAATCGGCGATCCGCGTTTTACGACGGAGCTGGCCCAATTCAATCTGGAAGCCAACCTCGACCCTGTGGTCTTCGAGGGAAATTGCCTCAGCCGGATGGAAGCCCAGCTCAGCGAGTTGATCGAGCGTTTGCATGATGTTGCCCAAAAGGAGGGGGCGTTGCCCCTGCTGACCGGGATACTCCCCACGCTACAGGCGTCGCATTTGGAGCTCGACCACATGACGCCCATGCCTCGCTACCGGGCTCTCAACTCCGCACTCCTCAAACTCAGCGGAGGTCCCCAGCGCATCCACATCAAAGGAACAGACGAGCTGATCGCCGCCCACAATTCGGTGATGCTCGAGGCCTGCAACACCAGTTTCCAGCTTCACTTCCAGGTGGCCGCCGAGGAATTCGCTTCCCTTTACAACATTGCTCAATTAGTGACCGCTCCCTTGCTGGCCGCCAGCTGCAATTCGCCTTTGCTTTTCGGGAAGCGCCTTTGGAGCGAGACGCGGATCGCCCTTTTCCAGCAGGCAGTCGACACTCGGAGCTCGGAATTGCACCTTCGAGAAATGAGGCCGCGAGTCAATTTCGGCAACTCATGGATCAAGAACTCGGTGCTGGAGATCTTCCGCGAGGACGTCGCCCGCTTTCGTGTTCTGCTGGCCCTTCCCAACGAAGAGGAAGGGGAGCCTTCCGACGTCGGCCAACCTCCTCAACTTCGGGCGCTGCGGCTTCACAATGGAACCATCTACCGTTGGAATCGACCCTGCTACGGAATCAGCGACGGCAAGGCCCATTTGCGCATCGAGAACCGCGTCTTGCCCTCGGGCCCCACGCCCCTGGACGAAATGGCCAACGCCGCATTCTTCTTCGGTCTGATGTGCGGTATTTCGTCGCGTTACGACGACGTCACTCCATTGATCGAATTCCCGGAGGTCAAAGCCAATTTCGTAGCGGCCGCCCGCCTCGGCCTGCGAGCTCAGTTCAAATGGATCGACGGAGAGACGAAGCCCGCCAAGGAACTGATCGGCCAGCAACTGCTGCCCATGGCTCACGCGGGGCTGATAGCCCGGAAGATCGACCGAAAGGACGCCGACCGCTTCCTGGAAGTAGTCGATCGCCGGGTGGCAAGT
>JBFGHF010000008.1:0-17675 GCA_041578355.1 Acidobacteriota bacterium | reverse complement strand
TGCAGCAGCAGAGGAGTCACATCCGAGCTGGCCGTGCAGTCCACCAGCAGGCTCCCCGGGATGGCATGGTGGGGTGAGATCGTCCAGTCCTGGGAAGCGGAGAGTTTCAGCAAGGGCGTTCCGCTTCGCTTCTGTTCGATCAACTGGCGCAACTCGCGGTCGAGGAAGTGTCCGCCTGCTTTCTTCATGATCAATCCGCTCGAGTCGCCGATGGCCATCAGCTCGAAACTCAACCGATAACCCATGGCATGGTGGTCGCTGGCGTCGAGGATCTGCTCCAGCAGGGCGCAGCCGACTCCTCCCGCCCCGAGAAGCGTCACCGGACAGGACTTCATTCCCGGCGGGGCCGGCTGGACGGTCCCCAGCCTATCGGTCACCTGCTGAGACGTGAGTCCTCGGGCCGCCAGAGCCTGCGAGGCCGGTGAGGGCACCAGGAGAATCGCCAGCAACAGGTGTCCGGAGGAGACGCCGCCGTGGCCCAGCCGCAGTGATTCCGACGAGGCCCGGTGGAGGACCTTCTTGGCATCCTCAGACATGGGCAACTCGGCGGACAATGCGACCTTCGAATCCTTGCGCAGGGAGGAGGCGAGCGTCTCACGCAGCTCCTCCCAGCGTCCCCGGGGAAGCAATCCTTCGATCAGGTCTTCGTCGGCGTGGTCGATTCCCAGCAGAAGGTGGGCCGCGGTGATCCTCTCCGATCCGAGTTGGCCGGCCTCGTAGCGGGCGAAGAAAATGATGCGCTGGGCCTTTTCGTCGTAGCGATCGAAGATCATCGTCTTGCGTCCTCAAGCCGGAGCAAGACAATTGTAGAAGAGGTGGTGAGCCCGATTCGAGGATTGGCACGGTCGTCGCTGGTTCGAAAGCGACGGGATGGCGCCGACCTATTCACGCCGGGGCATACGATTCCGAAGCCCGCCGACGCTGTCAGGTGGCGCGTCACCTCTGGAAGAGGTAGTGCGACACCCACCATTCCTGGCCTCCCCGGTAGGCGAAGAGCTCCTGGCAGGCCATGAAAAAGAGCCGCCAGCGTCGGAACATCACCCCGGGATCGCTGCCGTCGCCCTTACTGCCGAAGAGCGAGACCACTTGAGTGCGCCGCCGGTCGAGATTCTCAAGCCAGGCCTGAGCGGTGCGCGCGTAATGCCGCCCCGGAACCCGCCAATGCTCCTCGATGGTCAGGGAATCCTGCAGATAGAGGAACATGTCGTCGGACGGCATGATCCCCCCGCTGAAGAAGTGGCGGCCCATCCAGTTGTCGGCACCGTCGACGTCGAAGTCGTAGGCGTAGTCGCGGTGGCAAAAGACGTGGATAAAGAGTTTTCCGTCGGGGCGCAGCCAGCTTCCGATCCGCCTCATCAGGCGGCGATGATTGTGGACGTGCTCGAACATTTCGACGCTCACCACCCGGTCGAAGAGCTGATCGATGTCGAACTCGTTGACGTCCGCCGTCACCACCCGGACGTTGTCGAGCCCACGGGCGGCGCAGGATTCGTCGATGAACTTCTTCTGCGTGCGGGAATTCGAGACGGCCACGATGCGGCTCTTCGGGTAGTGCTCGGCCATCCACAACGTTAAAGACCCCCAACCGCAACCGAGTTCGAGGATGTCCAGGCCGTCTGCCAGCGCGGCGCGGCGGCAAGTCAGATCCAGCATCGCTTCCTCGGCTTGATCCAAGGTGTCGACTCCCTCAGGCCAAATGGCCGAGCTGTACTTGAGCCGAGCGCCCAGGACAAGCTGGAAGAACCCGCTGGGCACTTCGTAGTGCTGCCGGTTGGCTTTGTCGGGGACCAGGGCGATCGATTGGTCGGCGTTGCGCGCCAGGAATCGCCGAAGATGTTCTCTGCGGGTCCGGCAATCGGAAAGGTCGATCTCACGCAAACGCCGCCGCAGAAGTCCGCGGATGCCGCGGCGGATCACCCAGTCGGGCAGATATCCTTTTTCGGCCAGTTCGATTCCGTTGCTCAAGCCAAGATTCATGATGTTCGCGTCCAACGACGGAAGTTCAAAGAGTTGCTAGAATCGGCTCTCTTCGACACTCGGGTTTCGTCAAAAGCATCTGTACGTCACCGATGTAGCGCTCCTCGAAGCCGGCCTCGCAGTAGCAGAAATAGAGGTCCCACATGCGAATGAACCCCTCCGAAAAGCCCAAAGCGCGAGCCGAATCGAGATTCTCCTTGAAGCGCTTTCGCCACTCCCGCAGGGTGAGCGCATAATGGGGCGTGATGTCTTCCAGGTGGAAGAGCCGCAGGTCGGTGTGCCGGGCCAGGCATTCGCCGATCGCCGTTACGGAAGGAATGCAAGATCCCGGAAAGATGTATCGCTTGATGAAATCCACCGAGTCCCGCGCCGACTCGTAGTATTGGTCCGCGATGGTGATGGCCTGGAGCAACATCATTCCATCGGGGGACAGAAGCTCGGAGCAGCGGGCGAAGTACTGGGGAAAGTGACGGTGGCCGACCGCTTCGATCATCTCGATCGAGACGAGTTTGTCGTAACGACCCTCGAGCCGCCGATAGTCTTGCTGGATCACCGTGACGAGGTCGCCCAGACCTGCTTCGTCCACACGCTCCCGGGCCAGCTCGTACTGTTCACGCGAAATCGTCGTAGTCGTGACTCGACAGCCGTATCGGCCGGCGGCATGGATGGCGAATCCGCCCCAACCCGTCCCGATTTCCAGCAGGTGATCGCCGGGGCGTAGCTCCAGCTTGCGGCAGATCCGGTCGTTCTTGGCGAGCGAAGCGTCTTGCAGACTCATCCCGGGCTCGCTGAAAAGAGCGCAGGAGTACATCATGGTCGGATCGAGGAAAAGCCGATAAAAGTCGTTGCTCAGATCGTAATGGGCGGCGATGTTGCGCCGACTGCCTTTCAGCGTGTTGTCCCGAAGCCGGTGATAGAGGCGGTGTAAGGGTTGGGCGACCCGGCTCCAGGAACCGTCGATTTCGTCGAGCAGGCGCCGATTTCGCAACAAGAGTCGACACAGATCGGTGACTTGCCCCGAACTCCAGTCTCCGCGCATGTAAGCCTCGGCCGCTCCGATGGTCCCTCCGGTGAGCAGCGAGCTGTAGAGCCGGGGATGATGCACATGCAGGACCGCGGCCAGATCATCGGCCGCGGTCAGTTTCCCGAACTGCAGAGTTCGGTCCGGTTCCTCGACCGTCAACCGGCCTCGAGTCATCTCCTTGAGGCGGCCCAGCACCAGTTTTCGAGCCAGCGGAGAGACCCAGCCGGCGACCATGCCCGCGCCATCCCCGACAGGCGCCAATGCTTCGCTCATGACGTTTTCACCTCGTACTTTCTCTTGGCTGGATCGGGATGAGGGACGAAGGGAACACCCTTCCACCACAGCTTGAACGCCTGCCAGTGAATCGCTGAAATCACGCGCAGCGTCATGACGGGGAAGCGCAACAAGACTCGTCGAAGATTCCCTGCCGTCAGCGGGACCCGGTCCAAGACCAGGGTCGCGTCGAAGGCCAGTTCATCCTTTTGAATGTTGCGGCAGTGGACGACCAGGCGGCGGTCTGGCCCCCGAAACCGCCAATCGTAGAGATGGTCCATCTCCATGAAAGGCGAAACATGCAGGTTCTTCTCAAACCGGTAGTGATGTTTGGAGCCGTTTGCTCGTCCGTCCAACACGTAGCAATGACGCTCGCCCCAGGGCGTGTTGGAGACTTCGGCGACAATCGATTCAACCTCTTCGCCTTCGGGATCGAAGCAGAAGTAGAAGCTGACCGGGTTGAAGCAGTATCCGAAGTATCGCAGATGGGTGAGCAGCCGGATGGGGCCGGAGTGAATTCGTCCCGTCTGCTGCTCCAGCATCCGACGGACCGTCTGGTCGAGCGGCTCGTCGGGGGCGCCCACGTGATCGGAGCGGTCGAAACGCGCCAGCGCCAGCCGCGAGTCGGGGGCGGCCCAGAACGGATAGTCGCGGAAGAGCCCCCCAATCTCGTCGAGATCCAGATAAAGCATGAAGAGCGAATAATCGAAGCGGTGAGGCAGCGGCCGGTGGCGGCGATGGCGGACGGTCCCCCGATAGATCGCGCTCTTCATGAGAGACCCTTTCCGAAGTAGCGGCAGACGGCCAATGCCGAATTGACACCGTCTTCGTGGAAACCGTAGCCCCAGTAGGCCCCGCAATAGTGGGTCCGGTGGATCCCGCTGATCTCCGAATGGCGCTTTTGGGCGCCGTAACTGTCCAGTGAGTAATTGGGATGGTGATAAGTGAGCCGCCGAATCTGCTTGGATTCTTCGATCTCCTTCGTCTGGTTGAGTGTCACGAAGAACTGCTCGGGCCCTTGCAGGCTCTGCAAGCTGTTCGAGTAGTAGGTCACCGCCACACGTCGGCGAGTCTGCCGAGGAAGGTAGTAGTTCCAACTGGCCCAGGCGCGTCGGTTGCGAGGCATCAGCCCGGGGTCGCTGTGCAGCAAAGTGTCGTTGGCCTGGTACCCGATGGCGCCCAGGATGGACCGCTCCCGGGGGGAGGCGTCGGCCAGCATGGCCAGCGCCTGGTCGCTGTGAACCGCGAGAATGACATGGTCGAACGATTCGCTCTGCCCCACTTCGGGCGTGACTTCGACACGGTCCTCGAATCGCTCGATCCTCTTCACCGGGGTGCCCAGGCGGATTCCACGCTGGAAGGGCTGAACGATCTTCTCCACATAGCGTCTAGAACCTCCGCGAATCACCCTCCAGGGTGGCCGGTCATTGACGCTGAGCATGCCGTGGTTATCCATGAAACCCATGAAAAAGCGCAGCGGGAACTCTCTGACGCGCTCAGGATTGGAGGACCAGATGGCGGCGCTCAGAGGCAAAAGATGCTTGTCGACAAAGCCCTGCCCGTAGCCACCGCGGTCCAGAAACTCGCCGACCGTCAGATCGGGGCCGACATCCATCAGGGAAGGAGCGTCCCGGTAAAAGCGCAAAATGTCTCGGCACAACTTCCAGAACGACGGTTTGAGCAGGTTTCGTCGCTGGGCGAAGAGCCGGTTGATCGAGGTCCCGTTGTACTCCAGCCCGGTCTTCCGGCAACGCAGGCTGAAGCTCATCGATGTGGGTTGGGTCTCGACTCCCAAATGGTCCAGCAGGCGGATGAAGTTCGGATAGGCCCGATCGTTGAAGACGATGAATCCGGTGTCGATGGGATAGCTGTGGCCGTTGACCCTGACGTCGATGGTATTGGTGTGCCCGCCGATGTAATCGTTGGCCTCGAAGAGCTTAATCCGGTGTTCGTCGCAGAGGAGATAAGCGGCCACCAGGCCTGAGATCCCGCCTCCGACCACAGCGATCTTCATGACCTGGAGTTCCCCGCGCGGCCCCCCGCGGTGCCGCCTCGCTTGACACGCGCCGGAACCGGCCGCAGATCCCAGATCAGTCCCGTCCCGGCCAAGGCACGAAGAAGGTAGTAAGTGATGTCGATCTCCCACCAGAAGAAGCCCTGGCGGACGGAAGCGGGGTAATGATGGTGATTGTTGTGCCAGCCCTCTCCCAGTGTGATCAGAGCGAGGAAGAAGCTGTTTCGGCTCTCGTCGCTGGTCGGGTAGCGCTTGCGCCCGAACTTGTGAGCCGCCGAGTTGATCAAACAGGTGGCGTGAAACAGCACGATGGTCGACAAAAACAGCCCCCAGACGAGCATCTGAGGCCCGCTGGTGTTCAATCCGGGCGCCCAGTAGCCCAAGAAGCTACCCGACAAGAAGAGTCCGACGCCCAGCAGCGCCGGCACCAGGATGTCGTAACGGTCGAGAAAACGGAGTTCGCGGTAGCGCGCCAAGTCGGGAATGGCCTTGAAGTCAGTGCGAAAATTGGCCGGGCTGGTGATCCAACCCATGTGACTCCAGAACAATCCGTGTTCGCCGGGCGAGTGAGGGTCCTGCGGGCCATCGGAATGCTGGTGGTGCCGACGGTGGTGGGCGGCCCACCAAAGCGGTCCGCGCTGCACGGCGCTGGCGCCCAGGAAGGCGAAGATGAATTGAGCCGGCCGGGAGGTCTTGAAGGTCCGATGCGAAAAATAACGATGATAGAACCCGGTGATCGCGAACATTCGAAGCCAATAAAGGGCCAAAGCCACCACCACGGCCGTCCAGCTCCATCCCACCCAGAAAACCGCCAGGCAGGCCAGGTGCATGGCGAAGAAGGGTAGACAGCGGACCCAATCGATTCGCTTCGCGTTTCCATCTTCTGGCCGGTTCAGGCTCACCGACGAATCGAACCATCGGACGATCGTCTTCAGCAAGGCGAGATGCCCGAGCCGCCTCGGTTTTCCTCCATCCGCTTTCGTCGCTGTTGGCACGTCTCTGCTCTCCCCAAAAGACTTCTTGTCTCTATTCCCTTCGTCGGTCTCGTCTTTCTGTTTGCGCGACGCCAGGCCGTTTCGATCGGAACAAGTAGGGCGGGGATCCTTGCAGCTTCGCATTGATTAGTCAGGAGAAGGAGGCGTGGCTAAGCCGAGCACCGACCAGGGGTCGAATGAGTCGGACGTTTCCAGCGTCGTCGGTAGTATTGGCTCCAGTTTCAGGCTCACTGCCGGCGCGGCTTGGACGCTCCGACAAACAAATTTCAACGATGATTGGCCGCCGCGGTCAAGAGCCGCGACAACAATTGAGACGCAGCCAGGGGGCCGGAGGTTCCCCGGCGAACAGGCGCTGCTTGCAGGCAATCCGGTCAAAGCGCCGCCCACAGGCGGTGCGGGGTCCCGCCGGCCCGACCGGATCTGTTCAAAAACCTACTCGCGCGATGAGGGCGTGATCTCCAGTTCCAGTCTTTTTCCCTCGCGCATCACCACCACCTTGACGGTCTCGCCGACCTTGAGGGCGTCGATAGCGTAGGTGTAGTCGTAGATGTTCTCGATGGTCCGGCCCGCCAGCTCGACGATGACGTCCCCGGCTCGGAGTCCCGCCTCGTCGGCCGGGCCTCCTTCGGCCACACCCGAGATGCGCAGGCCCTTCTGGTCGCCTTGGACGTAGTCGGGTACGGTTCCCAGATAGGCGCGCAGTCCGGCCCGGCCCTGTTGCGACTCGGGTTTGGTCTGGGCGATGTAATCAGGGGCCTCTTCCCGCTCCGCCAGGGCGCGGGCCATCAAGGCCATGAAGCGGGCGATTTTCGCCGTACCGTCATAGTTGATCTTCTCGGCGGTGTCGCCGGGCCGGTGGTAATCCTCGTGCGATCCGGTGAAGGCGCTGAGGACCGGCACTCCCTTGACATAGAAGGCGGTGGCGTCGGTGGGGAGATAGCTGTCATCCTGGGTGACGATCGGAAGACCCACGGGGACGTTGCGCCGCTCGATCTCCTCGGGCCAGATCGAACTCGATCCCACACCCTGCAAAACGACTGCGTCGCGCAGTCTGCCCACCATGTCGAGATTCAAGTAGGCGTCGATCTGTCCCTGCAGCGAAGGGGCCTGATGGGGGTGATCACTGCCTGACCGCGCTTCGGCGAAGTAACTCGACCCGATGATGCCCAATTCCTCACCCGACCAGGCGGTGAAAAGGATGTCGCGCTTCAGCTTCAGGCGTCCGCGCTTTTTCTGATCGACGAGGTACTGGGCGATTTCGAGAATCGAGGCGGTCCCCGAAGCGTTGTCATCGGCGCCGTAATGGATCTGTCCCTTTTCATCGCCACCCGCCAACGAAGTGCCTCCCAGTCCCCGACCCAAATGATCGAGGTGGGCTCCCACGGCGATCGCCGACGCTCCTTCGACGCCGCTGCTGAGGCGGGCGATGACGTTTTTACCCACCCCCTTCTGCTGGATGATCTCGATATCGGCGGCAACCTTCACTCCCTCGAGCGCAAACCCCTGCTGCAGCTCTCCGCCGTCGAGTTGATCCTGAAGAGAGCCGAGATCCTTGCCCGCGCTCTCCAGAAGGCTCTCAGCCAAGGAATCCACCACAGAGAGGGCGGCCACGCTGGTTCCGGCGAGGGAGGCGTCAAAGCTCAGTTCTACCAGAGGCTCCTTGACTTTGGAGCGGGGCCCGCTGACCACCAGTATGCCGCGCGCTCCCCGGTCACGGGCCACCATCGCCTTGTAACGCAGGCTGGCATGCCGAGCCAGATGTTGACGGTGCTCCGGGGTGATGTTTTCGGGCAGGTATCGCAGCACCAGGACCCACTTGTCGGTCACGTCGAGATGGACGTAGGAGTCGTACTCCGGGAAGCCGTCCTTGGCCGGGGCGACGATACCATACCCGGCAAAAGCCACTTCGGAGGGGCCGAAGCTTCCGCTCGCCGAAAACGCCAGCGGGCGCCAATCGGCGTCGACCTGCCAGCTCTTTTCCCGTGACTGGGGGAGCTCGGCCGAGAGCCGGTTGTCGCCCCCCAAAGAGACCCCGGCGGTGAATTCGAACTCTTCGAAAAACGAACCGTCCGCCGCGGCCGGCTCGAGGCCCAACATTTCAAAGGCGTCGGCCACGTATCGGGTGGCCAGATCTTCTCCCGGGCTTCCCGTCAGGCGGCCTTCGAGCTTGTCGGAAGCCAGATAGCTTACATACTTCTTCAGATCGTCGGCTGAGATCTCAGGAGCCGTGTTGGAGAAGTCGTTCGACCCATCCACCGTCAGAGGAAGGCTTTCGGGGTCCAGGCCCAAGAGTCTGCGGGCTTCACCGTCGTTCCATTTGGCGAGAAACATCTGCGAACTCTTGTCGGCGGTGCGGCTGGAGGTCCAAACCAGATCTCTGCCATCCGGCGAGAAAACGGGCAGACCGTCGAATCCGTCCGTGAAGGTGACTCGCAGCGGTCGGGACTTCCCCAGCGAATCCACCAAGTAGAGTTCGAAGTTCCCGAATCCGTGCAGGTTGGTCGTGAAAATCAGATAGTCACCGGAAGGATGAAAGAAAGGCGCCCAGCTCATGGCGCCCAGTTTGGTGAGTTGGCGCTCGTCGCTGCCGTCGGGGCGAATGGTGAAGACTTCGGCGGTGGCGCCGTCCTCGGAAAAGCGTCTCCAGGTGATTCGCTCGCCATCGGGACTGAAAAAGGGTCCGCCGTCATATCCCTTGGCGTCGGTCAGCCGTCTGACCTTGGAGCCGTCGGCTTGCATCACGTAGAGGTCCAAGAAGTAGGACTGGTCGGTTTTCAGCAACTCGGCGTCGTGGTCGCTGAGCGGCTCGGAATAGGCCAGTCGATTGGACGAAAAAACGATCTGCTTCCCGTCGGGCGAGGCCGACCCCTCCGCGTCATAACCCAAAGTCCGGGTGAGGTTGATCAAGCCGTTGCCGTCGAGGTCGGAAACGAAAATGTCGAAGTGCTCGTCGTAGTCCCAGGCGTAACGGCGGGATTGCCCGGAAGCACGGAATTCCAATTCGGCTTTCTGTTTCGACACGGCTTCGGGATCTTCATGAGTCGACGCGAAAAGCACCCGGTCCTGGTTGGGAAAGAACCAGCCGCAGGTCGTCTTTCCGTGGCCCGGAGAAACGCGGTCGATGTCGCCTGTTTCGAGGTCCAGGAGGAAGATCTGATAGAAGGGATTCTCCGGGTCTCGCTCACTCTGGAAAATCAACTTCGTTCCGTCGGGGCTGAAGTACCCCTCGCCGCTCCGCTTCCCGGCAAACGTCAACTGACGGATCCCGCTCAGCAGGCTCTCTTCGCTATGATTGGATTCGCTTTTCTCCTCCTCGGCCGACGCAGCCACCCCGGGAGTCGCCAACAAGAAACAGGCGATCGCGAGTATGGTCCGCGAAAAAAGAGCCATCGAGCAGGAGCCAGGTGGAAACGGGTTTGGTCTCATCTCATCCTCTTTGCAGGAGATTTTTCGGTCTACGTCCAGCGGTCTATTCTAAGCCACAACGGGATTCGGGGTTGGACAGGTCGGTGGATCGGTGATTCGGGACCGTGGCGCCGTCACCCTGCTCGCCCATTTAACCACCCAGTTTCACGGGTCGCGAACCTCTGCGTTTTGATTTCTGGTTTCGCCGCGAACGAGGGAATCACGGAAACGATGAGGATTGCGATGAGCCGCAGAACCATGGGAACGGAATTGACGCTTTGGGCGGCGGATGGTAATGGATAAGGCTCACTCGGTGGAGTTCGACATGAGCGATTTTCGGGGGACGGTGGAATTGACGGCGGCGAATCTGGGAACCCGTGTGCTGGTCGCCAACGACGAATTCTTCGGGCCCAAGGAGAGCCTCATCCTGCCCCAACGCCCGGTCTTCATCGAAGGAAAATTCACCGATCGAGGAAAGTGGATGGACGGCTGGGAGACCCGGCGTCGGCGCACACCCGGCAACGATTGGTGCATCCTGCGACTGGGACTTCCCGGCATGGTCCGGAGAGCCGTCGTCGACACCAGCCATTTCCACGGAAACCAACCGGAATTCGCTTCGTTGGAGGGATTCGATCACGAGGAAGACCGGGATTTCCAGGACGCCGAGATCGAGGCGTTGCCCTGGTTCCCCGTCATGGATCGCTCTCCGCTGGCGCCGAACAGCGAGAACGTCTTCGAGATTGTGCCGCGGTGCCGCGTGACCCATCTCAGACTCAACATCTTCCCCGACGGCGGAGTTGCGCGCTTGCGGGTTTTCGGTGAGCCCTTGGCCGACTTTCGGCGGTTGCGCGGCCGGATCGACTTGGCGGCCATGGAGAACGGAGGTTCGATTGCGGTGGCCAGCGACATGAACTTCGGCCATGCCCACCACCTGATCGCGCCCGGCGAGCCGGAAAACATGGGCCAGGGCTGGGAAACCCGTCGACGCAGGGGACCCGGTCACGACTGGTGTCTGCTGCGGCTGGCGGCCCCCGGTCGGATTCTGCGCGCCGAGGTGGCCACCACCCACTTCAAAGGGAACTTCCCCGAGAGTTGTTCGATCGAAGGAATCCTCCACCCCGGAGAAGATGTGTTGGAATCGAATGGCTGGTTCGATCTGCAGGCGCGGGTCGGGCTGCGGCCCGACGCGCTTCATTCTTTCGATCGGCTGGGCAGCGATCAGCCCGTCAGCCACGTCCGCTTCAACATTTTTCCAGACGGCGGCGTGGCCCGGCTGCGGCTCTGGGGCGAAGTGCTACCGGAGGCTTATGCCCAAGCCGGTCTTCGCTACCTCAACTCCCTCTCCCGCAAAGCCGCTTGCGACGTGCTGGGAAGCTGCTGCGGGTCGTCGCGCTGGGCGCAGGCGTTGGCCGAGAGAAGGCCTTTCGGCAGTCTCCAAGAACTCCGGGAGGAGAGCGACTCGGTCTTCGACGGACTCGAGTCGAACGACTTGCTCGAGGCATTCGCCACCCATCCCAGGATCGGGGAAGACCGGGCCGCCCCTTCGCAAAGTCGACAAGCCGCCCGTTGGTCTCGCGGCGAGCAGTCCCGCGCCTCGGAGTCGGCCCCGGGGCGTTTGGAGACGCTGCACCAAGCCAACCAGGCTTACGAGGCTCGCTTCGGCTTCAAATTCATCATCTGCGCCACCGGAAAGGACGCCGGCGAAATACTGTCCGCTCTTGGAGACCGTTTGAGCAACGAGAGAGAAACCGAGCTTTCCATCGCGGCCGGAGAAGAGCGGAAGATTTGCCATCTCAGACTGGAGAAGCTTTTTCAACCATGAGCGGAATCTCGACACATGTCCTCGATCTTTCTCTGGGTCGTCCCGCCGCCGGCGTGGCCGTCACTTTGGAACGTCTCGCAGGAGACGACTTCGGCCTGATCGGAGCCGCTCTCACGGACGTCGACGGTCGGGTGGCTGATCTGCTGCCGGCAGGGCTCGCTCTCGAGGCGGGCCGCTACCGCATCACGTTCCAGAGCGGCGCCTACTTCCAGGCCACCGCCCGCAGCACCTTCTACCCGCGCATCCAAGTTGAGTTTCAAATCGCAGACGCTATGCAGCACTATCACGTGCCTCTGCTGCTCAGCCCCTGGGGTTATTCGACCTACCGGGGGAGTTAGTCTCACCGATGTTTTAAAAGCTTCATCCCCAGGGGCCGGGTGCTCCCAATCGAGATTCCGGAAACAGCGTTTCCCGGCTCAGCCGCCGATTCCGACCTGCATGTCGCCCAACGCCTGCCGGCCTAGGCCCGCTTGCTCCACCTCCTGCTCGGTGATCGCCCCGCAGCGAAGCGCTCGTCGAAAGAAGTTGCGTAGACCGAGTGCGGTGGCGGCATCGTCGAAGACGTCGCCGCTCAATGTGGCGCGCTCCGATTGTTCGAGAAAGGTCCGAAACCGTTCCACCGCCCTGTCGAAGCTCTCCAGAAAGAAGGAGTACACGGCGGCGTAGCGGCTGGGAAACTGACCGGGATGGAGGTCCCAGCCCTGGTAGTAGCCCATCCTCAACGAATGTCGGGTGTCCCGGTAATGAAGGCGCCAGGCGCGCTGCACGACCTCTCTGTTCTCGGTCAGTTGGGCCTCCGAAAGGGTGTCGGTGGCGGGGTAGGCCGGCACTGGAAGGATGTTGGTGGCCCCATCCGAAAGCTGCAACCCTGTGCCGGCCAGCGCGACCTGCATCATTTCGCGAGCGAAGTCGCAGGCCGGATGCCCCATGGTCTGGTGTTCGGCGGTGATCCCTCGGGCTGCCGTGTAATCGTAGGTCCCGAAATGCGCCCCGCGACAGCGTCCCCGGGCCGCCTTGACCAGATCGGGCAAGACGATCGATCCCGTCGCCCCCACCAGCGCCTGGGGCAATTCGATCATCAGCTCGATGCGCAGGCTCCCCTCTTCGAGGCCCAGGCGCTTCTCAAGGGCCTCGAGCACTCGCACCAGATGAGAGACGGTTTCCGGGTCGGACACCTTGGGAAGGGTGATCAAGAAGTTTTCCGGGAGCCGGCCGTCACTCGACTCCAGAAGTGCTGTCAGGAAGACGTCGAGCGTCCGCAAGGCTCGCCTCCAGTGGCGGCCGTCGAGGGGCTTGATGCGAATGCCCAGAAACGGTGGGAGTGTGGATTTCTGGATTCCTCGGGCGACTTCCAGCGCCGCCCTGACCGCCTCGCTGTCTTCTTCGCTGTCGGAACGCACACCAAACCCGTCTTCGAAATCGATTCGAAAATCCTCCACCGGTTCCCGCCTCAGCTTCTCGACGACGCGCGAATACACCTTGTCCGCCAGCGCCGGAGAAATATCGAATAGACTGACGAAGGATTCCGAGCCCGCCCCGTAGGTATCGAGCAAGTTCATGGCCAGCCTTCCCAAGCGGGCCGCCGAATCGGCTTTGAACAGATGGGCGCCGCCGTAGACGGTGTGAACCGGCTGGCGTTGCCCCGTGTCCCCGCGGTAGAAATCTTTGAACCGCTCTTCCGTCTGCTCGATTTGAGGCTCAATCCGTCGATAGTCGTTCTCGGTGAGAATCGTTGCCATACAAAGCTCCTCTTTTCCCCGAATCAAAGCCTCCGCCAAGTCACCCCCGGCGGGCCGCGGGCACAATGCCAGGGGGCGCGTTTCTCCCCAAGCGCAGCCTGGAAGGCCGCGCCACGGGGGCTATCTTCCGGTCAAGTTCATTTTCTGAAGGATCCGGGTCCACGCCTTTTCGCCTTTGAGCGGGTCGAAAACCGGGTCGACCGGAGCGAAAACCAACCAGGCATAGCACTGGTCGGCGGCCTCCTCCAGCAGTCGAAGCGCCTGCTGATGTTCGCCCAATCCCAGATGGACCAAGGCGATTTGCCCGGGGCTGCAGTATGCTGTCGTGGGCAGTTCCTTCAACCGCTCCATTTGCTGCTTGGCTTTGTCGGCGTGGCCCATGCGGCCATAGAGGTGGCCCAGAGCGGCCAGCGCGTCCCCGTGACCGGGCTCGGCCCCAAGCAGTTCACGCAAACTGTCCGCGGCCCGGTCCAATTGCATGCTCTCCCGATAGCACCATCCCAGGATCAGCCTGGCCAAAGGAAAGCGCGGTTCCAACTCGATGGTCTGCAGGCACTTGTCGATGCCCTGCCGGTACTGTCGGGCAAAGTAATAGGCTCCCGCCACGTAGGCCATGATGATGGGCGAAATCGGATCCAGTTCCTGAGCCTTGCGAACCTGCTCGATGGCTTCGAAAGGCCTCCCCTGGCAGCCCAAATTGATCCCGTACCAGTAGTGGGCCGTAGCATAACCGGGATTGAGTCGAAGAGCTCGGCGGAAGCCCTGCTCCGCAGCCTTCCAGTCGCGACGCTCGAACATCAACGCAAACGCCTGCGAAGCATGGGCCTCGGCCAGTGAGGAATCGATTCGAAGCGCCTTGGTCGACGCCTGCCGCGCCTTGGCAAAAACCTCACAAGGGTGACGATAGCTGTAGTATCCGAGCATGTTGTAAACGTCCGCCAAGCCTGCCAGCGCGGGGGCGTATTCGGGATCCCTGGCGACGGCACGCTCGAAGCAAACGATGCTCTTCTCCAATCCGGTTCGGCTTCTCTCGTTCCAATAATGGCGTCCCCTCAGATAGTCCTCGTAGACGGCAAGACCAGTGGGGTGACCGGCCGCGGGCCGGTCGGAGGAGACGGCCCGACCGGTCTCGAGATCACGCCGAAAACGCTCGGCGATCTGTTCCGGAATCTCGAAAACGTTTTCGGTGGCGAGTTCGAAGGTCTCCGACCAGAGCGGGAATCCGCTCTCGGCGTCCACCAGTCGAGCACTGATCCGCGTCCGTCCCGACTTCTGCAGCAGACCGCCTTCGAGCAGTGCGTCCACTTGCAGGCGGCGCCCGATCTCCTGAGGCGTGGCGTTGCTGTTCTTGAAGAGGAACGAAGAGGTTCTGGAGCTGACATGAAGACCCGGCAGTCGGCTCAGATGCTGAATGATCTCCTCGGTAATCCCGTCGCAAAGGTAGTCCGCCTCGGCAGCCACGCCCATGTTGAGCAGGGGGAGAACCACAACCGCCCGGGGAGCTTTTCCCGCCTTGCCGCGCCCTCCTTGCCGATCCGTGTCGGCTTGGCGCTGATGCCACCACGCGTCCAACTCCTGGCGATGGGCGTAGACCGAACCTTGTTTTTGGTGATGATGGCGATGAACGGGCAATCCCTCTTCTTTTTCCCAACGTTGAACGGTGCGCACCGCTCGCTTCAGATAGGTGGCGATTTCCTTCCAGGAGTCGAGCCGCTCTGCGGCCGCCGGAGCCGGTCGATTCGTATTCTGGTTGGATTCATCTGCCATTCGGGTCTTCCGCCAGAATGGTATCAAAGCCGATTCGGTATCATGGTCGAATGCTCCCGACCATCCTACTTTTTTGGGGAATCACACTTTCCGCTTCTCAGCACGTCACGGCGCAGGAACAACTGGACGAAGCCTCCCTGCTGCTCGCTCAGCACCGGGAACAGGAGGCATTGAACCTCTACCTGGAGATACTCCGCCGGCAACCCGACACCTTTGAGGCCGTCACCGCCGCCTCCTACCTCTACGGCCAGCTCGGCAACGAAATACGCTCCAAGCGGAGAGAATACTACTCGCAGGCCCTGGCTTTGGCCCGGCGTGCCATGCAACTGCAGCCCGATGATCCCGAGACGCATCTGGTCCTGGCTTGGTCCATGGGCGCTGTCGCCCAGATCTCCGGAGCCCGGCAGCGCGTGCGGCTGGCCCGGCAACTCAAAACCCACGTGGACCGCTCGATCGAACAGCGGCCCCAGGATCACCGCGCCTGGTACATCCTGGCCAACTGGCACTACGAGGTCGCGAAAGCGAATTTCTGGGAACGGGCGGCGGCCAAAGTCCTCTTCGGGGGGCTGCCCTCCGAAGCCAGTCTCGAGAACGCCATCTCGGCTTTTGAGAGAGCCGTCGAACTCAAGCCCGACTCGATCCCCTACCGGTGTGAGTTGGCACGCATCTTGGGTGACGAAAAGCGAAAAGAAGATGCGGTCCGCCAGCTCGAAGCAGGTCTCGAGCTGGCGGCGGCCACGCCCTATCAGCTCTCGATCCAGAATCAGTGCCGCACAATGTTGAACTCGCTGCGAAGATGAGCCGGTTTGCCGGAAGCTCAGGCGGCTACGGTTTCGTGTCTGCGCTCCTCAGGCGAGTTGGCCGGAAAGCCATTTCGGCTCTTACGTCCCAAAGGGCGGCTGTCCGACGTCGAGGGGTTTTCAGCCACGATCCCACCGCAGGCGTCACTGGCCGGGGAGAGACGATTGGCTTTCAAGCCGCCGCTTTTCGAAGACCTTATCTGGCTTGCCGAATGGCATCGGTGATCGACTTTTCCAGCGACTCGAGACGGTAGTGGCGGGCCAGGTCGGAATGAGAGTAATCGACCACGCTCAGGTCCTTGCCCCTCAGGTCCACCAGCAGATTCTTGAGCTGAGACGCGTAATCGCCGAGCTGCTCGCGGATCTCGGAATCCTCGAACGACTTTCTGAGCTCCGAGATCTCGGGGAGCCGCTTCTTCTCGAATCCCATGATCAAAGAGTCGAGGCGACGGCCGGCTTCGACGGCCTTGATTCCGCGGGCGGCGGCAAACTCGCGGTTACCTTCCACGAGCCGCCTCAAGTCGCCGTCGACATGGTCCTTGATTTGGTCCCACAGCTGCAGCTTGATGTTGGCCGCCTGCTCCTGCTCCGGCGCCGCCTCCGACGCCAGCGGGCCCCAGTAGAAAAGAGAGTTGAAGATCACTTTGTAAGCGGCGTGCGATTGCCCTCTCCATTGGGGACGGAACCCGATCAGGATGACTCGACCTTCGCCGTGGGACGCTTCGACCAGTGCGGCTTTGCCCTGAATTTTCTCCGGGTTGAGGATGAAACCACTGAGCAGTGGATCGCGGTCCTCGGGGTAACGCGCCAGCACCCTGCCCTTGAACTTCGGTTTCGGCTCGAAAGCCGGGCCTCTTTGGAACATGACGTTGAGCTGAGCCGGCAGCCCCATCGACACAGGATGGGAGGTTTCGGTCAGTTCGACTCGCAAGATCGATCCCGAGCAGAAGAACTCAGTGTTTTTGAGGCCTGCCAGCACGTTGTTGACGGGCAGCTTCAACTGCTCGATGGCAAAAAGGCTGGCGTTGTTGAAAGTCACCAGAGTCCCACCACCGGCGACGAAATCAATCAGATTCTGAAGTCCGGCCTCTCCGATCCCGCCCACGAACTCGGGGGGAACCGTGCCCGTGGCATAGCCTTCCAGGATGGTGCGCGAGCGCATGTCGGCCAAGACGATGACATCCACCCGTTCGGCCAAATGTCCGGCCTGCATATCGGCGTTGTAGAGGCTGACGGGCTCGAATCCGTAATCTTCGAGAAGCCAACGGGTCCATCCCTCGTCCATCGAGGAATCCCAGGGACGATAGAGGCCGACCCGGGGGGACTTCACCGACAGGGCGGATTCGGGCGCTTGATTGGACGCCGACACCTGCAGACCGTGCTTCTCCGCCTGGGCTTCGATCTGGCCGCGATTGAGACCTCGGACCACGACGGCGCCGAATTCGCTGCCCCTGCCGAGGTCGCGTTCGGCACGCTCGAATCCCACTTCGCCACCTAGGCGCAGGATCTCGTTGACGGCGCGGATCGAGGCGTTGGGGCGGCGACTGAAGGTATAAACGTTGCCGTTGCCGCTGACTCGCCCGGCGGGAGGCCGAACTTCGTCGAGCGGCTCGAATGTCGCCCGCACGGCGGGCGTCAACTCGGTCGAGACCGGCACCGCCTCAACACCCATCTGCAGGGGCAGCGTCCAACCGGCCACATCGTAGGGTAGGTCAGGCGGGCCGTCGGGGAACTCCCGCAAATCCGGATATTCCTGGATCTCGAACAATTCCTGAACCAGCGCCGAAAAAGCCTGGTCCATCAGGATCACCCAGGTTCCCGGCGGATACCTCCTGCCGTTGGCCTCGAAGGCCTGGGTG